>JBJOMA010000125.1:0-4438 GCA_046052625.1 Bacteroidota bacterium | reverse complement strand
AATAGAACTCCTTCGCATCATCAAGGCGTACGTGGGGCAATATTGAAGTACTGCAAAGTAACGACCTTTCTGCAAATCAGACAATTAGCGATTGACGAAAACCATCTTAAAATGGGCGATCAGCCGGTTTGAAGTGGTGAACGGTTTTTTTTATTAATCATTTGATTTACAAGCATATATGTTTGGCGGGGCCAAAATCAACACCCGAATGATCATAACTCGCTGTTTACCAGTCCTTAAACTTCAGGAGGGAACAAAAAACTCCAACAGGCGGGCGGAGCCGGTACGGACCTCTGACCAGTGTTCGATATCCAGTTCCAGGAGCGCAACTGAGCAGGGCGCCATCTCTTGCGTTCGATGTCCGACCAGCTGATGCAACACATGCGAAATCGTGAAGTTGTGTCCCACCAAAACATGCACATCATCCACCTCTTCGATGGACCGGATGATTTCGAAATATTCTTCTTCGGTCGTATTGTACAGCCGTGGCTCCTGCAGAATAGAACGCTCCGGAAATCCGATCTCCTCCGCTATGATACGTGCGGTCATCGTCGTCCGCAACGCATGACTGGTGGTGAAACCGTCGGGACGAATCCGCTTCTTCAATAAGCGACGACCTGCATCTGCCGCGTCACGCTCTCCACGCGTCGTCAATGCCCGGTCGATGTCCGGCATGCCTGGAGAGGCATTGAGCGATTGTGCGTGGCGGATCAGCAACAAGGACTTTGACACGTGAGCGGATTGGGAAGCCTAAATTAATAAATCGTTAGTCGTTGTTCGTCAGAGATCAGACGACTTTTCAATACTTCCAGAAAAGCGGGATCATCAGCACCAATACCACCATCAGCAGCGCTGTGAGTAAAAAACCGGTACGGAAGAAATCCGAAAACCGATAGCGTCCGGGCGTATATACCAGTATGCAAGACGGCTCAAAGGGGGTGACTAATGAAACCGATGCTGACAACATCACAGCAACGACGAACGGTCGAGGATCCACTCCAAGTTTTCCTGCTGCATCCAACGCCAGCGGCAGTACGACCATGGCAGCAGCCGCATTCGAAAGTGGCTGCGTCAGAAAAACCGTCAACACAACGAGTCCGGCCATCACCGCCTGCAGCCCGTACGGGGAAACATGCTCTATTAATGTCCCGGAGATCCATGCGGCCGCCCCCGATTTGGTCATCGCGGTTCCAAGTGCCGACATCCCGGCAATAAGGATGAGCAAACGGAAATCGATCGACTCGTATGCCTTTTCAATCGTAATGGCACGAATGACCAATACCCCTAACGCAGCCGCAAGAAACGATACGGAAACAGGCATGATTCCGAATAACGACAAGAGTATCGCACCAAGAAAAAGTAGTACAGACAAGTTCCCCTTTTTCTTTCGGAACAAGATGGGTTTGAAGTCCTCCAACACCTGAAGGTCGCGCGTCCTCCTGTAGTAAGCGATCCGTTCTTGCGTTCCCTGCACCAACAGCGTGTCCCCTACCCTCAATGGTGTCTTTCCTATTTTTTCAAGAATCGGCTGACCGTGCCTTTTGATCGCAATCACTACAAGACCGTATTCGTGCCGGAATCCGGTTTCCTGAAGCGTACTGTTTACGAAATCGGACTGGGGGGTCACCAACACCTCAGCCAGTCGGAAATGATCCCCCTGAAGATCCTTGTCGGTGAACGCATCGCCGCGTATGTCGATACCCACCGTGTGCTTGACGTCCATAAGATTGTTGACATTGCCCTCAACCAACAACACATCTCCTTCCATCAGCCGGCTGTGTTCATCCGGCAAAAACCGTTCGGCACCGCGTATGATGGAAAGTACCGTAAAGCCTTTTGCGCCGAGACCGGATCGAAAAACCGGCTGTCCGATCAACGGCGATCCCGGCGAGACGACAATCTCGCTGACATACTCGCGCAAACCGAACTCTTCAGCATACGACTCCTGGATATGATCCGGAAGCAACCGCTTCCCGATGAGGACCATATAAATAACGCCGACAAGAAAAAGTGCCGCTCCGACGGGCAGCATTTCAAACATGCCGATACCGGGGTAGCCGTTTCGGACCAGGTAGCCGCTCACAGCGACATTAGTAGATGTGCCGATCAACGTACAGGTTCCGCCGAGAATCGACGCATATGCTACCGGCATCAGCAGCTTCGACGCGCTGACATGCATTCTTCGTGCCACTGACAGCACGGGCGAAAGGTAAATGGCTGTGACAGTCGTGTTGTTCATGAATGCCGATGTGAGTCCGACGGTCGACATGATCAACAGGGTCAGCCGACCCACTCGGGCACGGGCCTGTTTTAGCAACTGTGCCGTCAAAAGGTCCATTACACCGGTCTGCTGAAGCGCACCCGAAAGGACAAAAAGCGATGCCAGCATCCAGATGTAATCGTTGGAAAATCCCGCGAAGGCCTCTGCCGGAGTGAGAAGACCGGAGACAATAAGGAAAACAAGCATGCCCAACGTGATGAGGTCAGCCGGATATCTTCCGGACGACAACAGCACAAGGACAACCGACAGTACTCCGATCACCAACATGATTTCCATGACTGGTCAGGTTGTGGGGCTTTCAGAAATCTTCTGATCAATCCGCCTCCAGACAATAGTACTGATTCCCGTGGAGCTTCGGAAATATCAGGGCATCAAAAAGAAAAGCGAGACCGATAATACCAATAGCCAAAGCACTACACCGTGTATCATCGGACGAAGTCCGACGCTCCTGAGGGCATCGCGTGTGATACCGGAGCCAATGAGAAAAAGTGTCAAACTGAAGCCGCTTTTTGCAAAGCGGACTATCACAGCGGAAATTTCTGCCGGAACAGGCAAATATGTGCTGACGGCCGATGCCGCCAGGAACCAGAGGATGAACCAGGGAAACGAAGCGCCGGACTTGCCCGAGTGAAAATATCGCGCAGTGATCAATGTAATTGGAATTATCCAAAGCGCGCGGGCGAGCTTTATCGTTGTTGCGGTCATTAGCGCCGTATCACCATACTGAGAAGCGGCGCCCACCACCGATGATGTATCATGGATGGCTATAGCCGCCCAGACGCCGAATGAATGTTCGTCCAATCCGAAGTGCCTGCCGATCGGCGGAAAAACCAACAGGGCAACGGCATTAAGAATGAAAACGATTCCAATGGAAACGGATACATTTCGCTCGTCCGGCTTCATGACCGCACTGACCGCGGCGATAGCGCTTCCTCCGCAAATGGCAGTACCCACACTGATCAGATAACTCATGGCAGACTCGAGCCTTAGCCACTTGCCTATCAAATAGCCGATGCTGAGCGTTGCCACTAATGAGATAAGCGTGTAAATGAAACCATCGCTGCCGGCCGCCGCGACTTTCATGAGGTTCATTCCGAAACCAAGACCGACAATGGAGGCCTGAAGCAAGTATTTGCTGACCGATTTAGCCTGCGTGGGGTGCGGGTTAGTGAAGAAGACACCGACAACAAGTCCTAATAATAACGACAGTGAAGGTGAAAGGCCGGCCGCCAGAATGACAAGCAGAAAAAGATAAAACGGTAACCGGCGGAGGTTGTCCATAAGGAATCGGTGCGGGCGATTGCAAGGTAAATCAAACGGACGCTTTAAATTTTAGTATATTTAGAGAGTATTCAGCAGTTGATTATTGATAACATGCGCCTGATAGACTTTTACGCGACCTGGTGCGAGCCTTGCAAATGGTCGGAGCCCGTCATCGAAGAAGTGATCCGGCGGCTGGATGGTCGTGTAACATTACAAAAAGTGGATATCGACCGGGAGCCTGAATTGTCGGCCCGGTACGGTATTCGCAGCGTGCCAACCTTCATTCTGACAGACGGCGAACGTGAGGTTTGGCGGATGAGCGGATTTGATACGCCGTCGCGCATGACCGAACAGATCCTGACTTTAATCGGAACCGATAAATGAAAAACCGTGAACTTGCACAGCTGATGCTTAACACCGGCGCCAATCTGCTGGGGTTCTGTCTGATTGTGATTACGGCGCTCCACATCAACGATGTGGCCGAGCGGCGGTTTGTCGACGAGGTGACCATGATTGTCGCCCTGCTGGTTACCCTCGCTTGTGTACTTTCTTTTATTGTACTTCGACACGAAGACTCGCCGGCTTCGAAGCGGTTGTCCGCTTTAGCCTCTTACTGCTTCATGGCATCGCTTTTCGGAATCCTTGTTTCAATCGTGTTAATCGTGTTCAACTACTTATGAAATTCCTGCTGATTATTTGCTTTTCATTGCTGTCGCTCGTCGGCTGCCGTTATGATGATGAGTTAAGCGTAAGGTATATTGGCAAGTACCGGTGCGTACACACTTCCTCTTGTTACGGCGCTTTGGGAAACTGCTATTCTCAGCAGGTGGAAACGCTTTCGGTTCGACAGGGCGCCACAGATTCGACGTTTTCCGTTTTCGGAGGGGATTACTA
>JBJOMA010000124.1:0-19674 GCA_046052625.1 Bacteroidota bacterium | reverse complement strand
AAAAAGCCGGACGAGTAGAACCGCCGCAAGGACTGCAGCCATACAAAAGGAGAAGATTCCGGCCGGAAAAGAAGAATCAGCGACTTGGTTCGAAGCGCGACCGGAAGGAGTCGCCTTCTGAACGGTACGGTAGCTGCGGTTTATTGCATTGACCCTTTCTTGTTTTTCACGCACAAAGGTCTGATCGGCCGCGGAAAGATCCTTCAACGGAACACGGATGATATCACCATGATGACTTTCCAGATAAACCGTATCGCTACGCATGATGAAAAAAGACGCCTTCAGCGAACGATGGTGTAGACCGTTCACGTGCCACCTACGGACGGCCGTACCGTCCTGATGGATATCGTGTGCCCGCACATGCAGTAGCTGCACGGCCAACAGAAAAAGTACCAGACAAAGTGTTTTTTTCATCGCTCAAGGATCAGTTTACCGGTCTTGACCGACCGGCCGTTAATAGTCAGTGTGTAGATATAAATCCCGGAAGGAGCCGGATCACCGGTATCCGAGACACCGTCCCAGGACACCTGGAACGTGCCTTCCGGCACCGACGACTCGGAAAGAAGCCGACGGACAATTTTGCCGTGAATATCCGTAATCATTAAAGATACTTTTGATGATTGCTTGATATCGAATTCGATCCGGGTGTTTTCACGGAACGGGTTGGGATAGGCTCTTCCTTCGGGGTAATTCGAATTCCACAAGACCGGAACAGAAGTAGTGATGGAATCATAGCAGTTCACCGGGCCGATGAAGTATGTGGCGGAAATGTCTTTGTTGTGCCGGGTGGCGGTCTCGTCGGCAGCTTTGTACGCCCTGACATAATCAACGCGGACACCGGAGGAGTCGACCGTTACGCGAAGGTGTCCGGAGTTAGGAAGTATCTGGCCCTGGAAGTAGCCATACACAGGAGCCTGATTGGCAGAATTGAAATTGATGTGTCCCGGCTGAGGACACTCCTGATAGACCAGACAGTCCAGATCTTGTTTAGCGAAGAAATGATCGTGGCCGTGAAAGAAAATCGTCACCCGGTTCTCTTCCAATAATTCCTTGATCGGCTTGTACCAGCCCGGGCGATTGACGGAAAAACCGGGTGTGCCATCAAGATTGTCACCGCCCCATTCGTAACGGTCGGCGAACTCCACACCGCCACGACCGTCAGGATCGCCTCCGACCAATTGATGGGAGAAGACGAATTTATAGGTCGCCTGACTTTGCTGCAATGTCGTACGCAGCCACTCGTATTGGGTAAACCCGAGCGTCCAGTTCCACCCGTGCAGTGAATCAGGTTTAGGGGAAGTATACCAATATGGATCCAGAACGATGAACAGTGCGTCGCCCCAAGTCCATGCATAATAATTCTCCCTGCGACCTACATAGGGATGGTTGGTGGTATCCCCGGTGTAAAAGCCGTCAGGAGAAGGATTGAGGTAAAACTTCTTGCGTTCGAGGGTATTCCAGACTGCGACATTGTTCGGGGTGCCGTTCAACAACCATCCTGCTTCTCCTTCATGATTGCCAAGGGTGAGGAACAACGGTACTGAGTGGTTGACACGCTCATAATAAGAGCGCAGCAAGCGAGTCCGGTAGATGATCGTATCACGGGTGATGACATTCAGCGAATTCTTCAGCTTATCGGTCATTACATTATCGCCGAGATCGATCATGAAATCGGGCTGATCTTCCAGCTGGTTCAAAAGACAACGAGCATATGTGGCGGTATCCGACTGGTTGTCCAGGTGCGGATCCGCCTGGACGACAAATGTGAAGCCTGCATTGTTCGGGCGGCTCGTGTGGAAGGTGTATTCCGGACGAACCGTACTTACCGGATTTCCGGGCGTACGATGATTGATCCGGTAATAATAACGCGTGTCCGGTTGCAAACCGCTCAGCTGTATTTCAGCAGGGACGCTGTCGGAGTACAGTTGCCACGGCGTTTGTGAGGGATAGACTCCCGGTGAATTCCCGTATTCGACGCGTACCTCCGCGGAATCGGAAAAAATAAGTTGGATCGTCACCGATTGGTCTTCGATACGGCCCAACAATTCGCCATGCATGAGTTGCTGGGCAGAGGCCGTGCCGGCCAAGCAAAGCGAACCGGCGACAAGAATTAAGTTGCGAAAAGATTTCATGTAGAATATCAGTGGCGGACGATCAGTTTTGTTTGGAGGACGGAATCAGTCGTGTACGCTCTTATGAGGTAGATACCGGCAGGTAATGCGGATAGCTGCAGTTGGGGATAATCGGACTCGAGGACTGTTTTCCCTAATAAGTCGGAAAGTGTAAAACGGCTAGCCTGCATCCCGTCCGGAATACGGAGGAGAACGGATTCGTCGGCAGGATTGGGAAACACCGAAAGCATGGCTGATTCTCTTTCCTGCACCGAACTGATCAGGCAGCTGCCGACAGTGTAGGAAAATGCGACCTCTCCGTTATGGTGTAGCCCGGAGACGGTATCCGCCGGAAGATAGGCCCGTACGAAGTCCACGGTCACGCAGTTCGGCTCGACCGTTACACGAAGGTGTCCGCTGCCGTCGAGCGTATCGGATACATACGCATCGGCATTGGCCAGCATTCCGATCTCATAGGTGGAATCGCATGCCATTGGCATCGCCTGATACGTGACTCCGTCCAGAACCTCGTGTGCGAATACATGATCATGGCCCTGGAAGAAGATGTTCACGCCATGATTGATGAACAGCTGATGGATCGGTGCGGCCCATCCTGGACGTTTGGCAGGAAACGTATATGTAATGCCGTCCTGCTCGTAGCCGCCCCACTCGAAAAGGCGGGCATTCGTCACGCCTCCTCTTCCCTGTCCGCGCACATGATGGGCGAAGACGAATTTGTAAGTGGCCGTGCTGGTATCGAGGGTCTGCGCCAGCCAGTCGTATTGCGCCTGTCCCAGCGTCCAGTTCCAGTTCTTCGGTTTCGCAGAAGTATCGCACTGGTCGCGGTAAACATCCAGTACGACGAACAGGGCATTGCCCCACTGCCAGGCGTAATAATTCTCCGGATAGCCGATGCCAAACGGTTCGAAGGTGGTGTTGCCTGAATAAAAGCTGTTCGGTTCGGGATTCGGATAATAGTACTGCCGCCATTGAGTTCCCCAGACCGCCAGGTTGTTCGGCGGATTCTGCGCGAGGTAGTAATCGTTTTCTCCTTCATGATTACCCAGGCAAACATAGAAAGGAACCGAATGGCATACTTCGTCGAGGAACGGACGGTAGTTGCGATGAAGCGTATCCAGCTCGCCCGATGTGATGGAATCCGGGCGATGGTCGTCGCCGAAGATATCGCCCAGCGAGAGCATGAAATCGGGATGGTCGTTCGCCTGGTTCTGCAGGCAGATTTCGTAAAGAGATGCAACCCCTTTCTTATCATACAGATGTTCGTCCGCTTCAATCGTGAATGTGAAAGGACTTCCCACGGCACGCTGGGTATGGAAAGTATACTCCGGAGATGTGGCGAATGAAGTTGCTCCGGTGAGCCTGGAACGAAGCCGATAATAATACCGCGTATTCGGGGAAAGGCCGGTCAGCGTGACCTCACGGGGAACGCCGGAAAGATTGGAAAAAGTCGGCGTGGAAAGCGGATAAACTCCGTTTTGAACGCCGTATTCCAGGTAAAAATCCGTCGGTTGGGGGAACAGCACATTAGCAGTGATGGATTGGTCCGTCGGACGCCCGAGCAGTACTGAACCACGGGAGTCGGGAGTTAAAGCGATGAAAAAGAGCGCGGAAAGTGCACCGATCCGAAGTTGAGAATACATAAATATGAATCAAATGTTAATTTAGGCTCTTTTAGACGTAAAAATGAAGCGATGGTTTAATGGCTCGCCTAAATTTTAGGTGTTAGTATGCCTCTTTTTTGCTTAAAATCGCTTCAAATAAACGAACAATCGTAATTTTACAGCGCACAATCACACTCATGAAAAAGACCGCTTATTATCTCGCCATTGCCGCTGTTCTTGGTTTCACAGCCTGTAACAGATCCGCTGAACAAGAGGAGCAAGCCATGCAGGACAGTCTCACTGCTCTCCCGGACACGCTTTCCGGTGAAAAGAAGGAAATGGTCGAGTTCAAGTTGTTTTATACGCTGGCCAATCTGCCTTCTCCGCTGGAACTGATCAACAGCATTTATTCAAATGACATTCCGTTCAACAGCGAACTGCTCAACAATCCCGATAAAGAGACCGGCTACTCCTCCGCATACAAGAAGGCCGTCAATTACGGCGTCTACGGTGTGGACATGGCCTACGCTGCCTTCTACGGCGAGAACCAGGA
The DNA here is from genome assembly GCA_046052625.1 of Bacteroidota bacterium. GTDB lineage: Bacteria > Bacteroidota > Bacteroidia > AKYH767-A > 2013-40CM-41-45 > Pollutiaquabacter. The sequence continues at coordinate 15,388 of JBJOMA010000124.1, read as the reverse complement.
TCTGATCAATCAGTACATGGTCGCTAAGAAGATGGCAGGCCGCCTGAACATCTCATCGACTTTCGATCAGTTCACCTCCCAGTTTGAAGAGAACAAGGGCAACAAAGACTCCCTGGTCACCATCATCGACCGCGCTTATGCAGAAACCGACGCTTATCTTCGCAAGAACAACCGCTCCATGGCCGCGGCTCAGGCATTGGCAGGTGCCGTTATCGAGGTGCAGTACATCTCCTTGCAGGTGATGAAGTCGGAAGTGATGAACGATAAGAACCGGCAGGTGTTCGAGAATATCTACAAACAGAAGCTTTATCTGGACAACCTTATCAACCTGATGGAGGAACTGAAATCCGACAAGGACTGCGCAAAACTGCTGGCTGATCTCCAGTCACAGAAAAAAGTATTCGATTCGATCCGCACTCTGGAGGACCTAACCTCTGAAAACATGATGAAAATGGCCGACGCAGTAGCCGCTACCCGCTCTGCAATTGTCGGTTGATTGTTCACAACACCCTATAAAACCCCGGGCTTCAACCCGGGGTTTTTTTATTTTAGTCGGTTGAATGGCGCTGCATTCGAAAAGACATGGACGGCAGGACACTTGACGCATTGACACGGTTATTCGCCGCCGGCAGCCGGATACGAAGTTCGCCTTCGCATCGTCGCTTCGTCGAGGAATTCCTTCGTCAACAATTACCCGAAGAAAAAATCGAAGCGGCGTTGGTCGTCTTCGACCATTACTGCAAAGAAGCACTACACGCTGAAGAAACACAGAATACGGACTTTGTCCCTTCGATAACAGCCGTCTGCTCGGACATAAACCAAGGACTGGAAGCGCGGCAGAAATACGTCGTCTTTCTGCGCATCTGTGAATTCATGCTCCTGGAAGCGGAGGCGGAAGTAGCAGAAACTTCGTTGTTCCTGTCGACTGTTTCCGATACGTTCAGGCTGAGCAAACAGGAAGGCGACAGTATTAGGGAGATCGGATCGCTGCATCCTGACGCGTCCCGACTTTCATCAGCGGGTGCATTGAGGATATACGGACATGACGCGAAAAGCGGCAGCGCCGGTATGCAGGTCGAACTGCACGACCTTCGCGGCGAAATGTGGGTGCTGAACCTGCAGCGAAGTGGCATCATGCTGGTCCGGTATTCCGGACCGGACAATTGGGTACTGAACGGACAACCCGTCGATAAGCGCCAGGCAATCGTGCTCGCGCGTGGATCAGTCCTGCGTAACCAGCTTTCGACGGCGGTATATTTCACCGAACTCCAGCAACGCTTTCTCGCATCGACCGTTTCCGTCCGACTGGAATTCGAAACAGAAGATGCCGACTTCCGATTTGACAAGGACACGATCGGCTTGCATCCGTTGTCCCTGCGTTGCACCACCGGCGAAATGGTTGCGATCATGGGTGGAAGCGGTGCCGGAAAGTCGACACTGCTCAACCTCTTGAACGGGAATCTAAAGCCTTCCTCCGGTCGGATACTCATAAACGGCATCGATGTCTGGAAGGATCCGCAGATTACACGAGGACTGGTCGGATACATTCCGCAGGATGACCTGCTGATAGAAGAATTGTCCGTCTTCCAGAACCTTTATTATAATACGAAGCTTTGTTTCGGAGACCTGGACGATTGGCGCATCACCGGTAAAGTCAATGACATGCTGAAGTCGATCGGCCTTTGGGAGGCGCGTGACCTTAAAGTGGGGGATCCGCTGAACAAGACCATAAGTGGCGGTCAGCGGAAACGGCTGAACATCGCACTTGAGCTGATCCGTGAGCCGGCTATTCTCTTCGTAGACGAACCCACCTCCGGACTTTCCTCACGGGATGCGGAGAACGTCATGGACTTGCTGAAACAACTGGCGTTGAGCGGTAAACTGGTGTTCGTCGTCATACATCAGCCTTCGTCCGATATCTTCAAGCTCTTCGACCGGTTGGTGATGCTCGACAAAGGCGGTTATCTGGTATATGACGGGATGCCGGTGGAAGCGATCACTTACTTCAGCAGGGAAGCCGGAGTCCTCGAATCGAACGACGGCGTCTGCAACAGTTGCGGAAACGTCAATCCTGAACAGGTATTCAACATCCTGGAACAGGAGAGCATCGACGAGCTGGGCGAACGAAAAGGGGAACGCCGCATCACGCCGACGGAATGGTATAAGAGATGGCGGAACCAACGTGAAAAGGGTCCGACCAAAAAGCGCGAAAGAATTTCCACTCCTCCTGCCGGAACCATCGCCTCTTTCCGTCAACAGCTCTACCTGTTCTTCAAACGGGACCTGCTCTCCAAACTCGCCAACCGGCAATACCTTCTGATCAATCTGCTGGAAGCGCCGTTGCTTGCACTGGTACTGGGATGGCTGTTGCGGTATACGGTTCCCGGAAAGGATTATCAGTTTTATTTCAACGAGAACATCCCCGCCTATCTTTTCATCAGCGTCGTAGTGGCCTTATTCTTCGGCCTGTCCGTCAGCGGCGAGGAGATCTTGCGCGACAGGAAAATACGTCAGCGGGAGTCGTTCCTGTTCCTCAGTCGTACCGCCTACATCTGGTCGAAAATCGGGTTGCTGTTCACGATATCCGCAATACAAATGGCCAGCTTCGTCCTGGTAGGTAATACGTTGCTTGGAATAAAAGGAATGTACACCTCGTTTTTCTGGGTACTGTTCACGACGGCTTGCTTCAGCAACGTATTAGGACTGATCATTTCCTCCGCGATGCGAAGCGCGGTAGCCGTATATATCCTCATCCCGATCATGATCATCCCGCAGATACTGCTTAGTGGTGTCATCGTCAAATTCAACAAACTGAATAACCTCATCGGTTCACCGTTGGAAGTTTCAATGATCGGGAATTTCATGGCATCAAGATGGGCCTATGAGGCAATGGCTGTTCATCAGTTCAGTGATAACGGCTACGAGCGGGTTTTCTTTCCTTACGACGCCGCCATGAGCCGTGCCACATTCGTAAAAGACTTTTGGGTGCCGCAGATGCGCCAGCGGGTAGCAAAATGTAAAAAGCTGGTTTCCGATAATTCGTCATCGCCGCAGAACGCGGAGCTGTTGGATAAGAACTGGAAGTTGCTCTTGACCGAATTTTCCAAAGGAGTGACCGCAGAAGGTCTTGGCTTGAAAGATGGCGTCTATGACGAACGGCTTCGTCCGGACATCGGCATACTGGACCGGATGATATTGCAACTGGACAGCATCCGGGAAGATGCCATGAATACATTCAACCTGAATTCAGGGAAGAAGGAACAACGGATCTCCGCTCTTGAAGCGAAAGGTATTACAGTAAAGATGCAGGAGGACCGCATGATGAAGGAGACGAATCTCGCTTTGTCAGACATGCTGCTGAATCAACTTGAAACAGAAAAAATCATCGAAACGGCGGGTGAACTCCGTCCGCAGTTCGAACCGGTCTATCGCAAAGCGACGGGAAGGCGTTCGTTCTGGCAGCAGCCCTTCTTCGCAGCCGAAAAAAGTGTGGCAGGAATCCGGTTGGATACCTATACAGCCAATGTGATGGTCTTATGGTTGATGACCGTATTGTTATACGTCCTGCTGCACACCGACGGACTCAACAAGTTGCTGAATAGGAATCGAAGTCATTCCTGAACCTGTTTTCTGAAAATAAGAAGCGTCATTCGGCGACATTCATCATCGACATGAGCAAGGTGTAAGCACCTTCCATGACAAACTGATCCGATGGATTCGGATCTGCGCCCTGCCAAATGATCTCCACGCGGTCATCCTCAAGCGGATTCGTCTTCACTTCGGTCATTTCAAAAGTATTCTTGTCGACAGCCTTGAAGACGTACGAACGGTCATCGTGCCGTACCACCGCTTCCGAAGGGAATACGTAAGCTTCGGTTTTACGTATACGCAAATCGGCATTCATGTATAGGCCGGGGATCAGAGAAGGGTCTCCGTTCTTGAAATGGCAGTGAACCTCGAGGCTGCGGTCTTCCGTAAGGTCCTTCCCGACCAGTATGACCTCGCAAGGGTATTTCTTTTCAGGCCGGTTGTTGGTATAGGCGATGACTTCCTGACCGATGAAAACATCTTCGATGTCTTTTTCAAATACATTCAGGTCCAGGTGAAGATCATTCGGGTTGACCAGCTCGAACAGCACGTCTTCCGGTTTGACATATTTCCCGATGTTGGCGTTCACCCTCGTCACATAGCCGTCAATCGGCGATGCCACCGTGATGCTTCTGGAAAGACTCTCCTCATTCAGCCGGTCCGGATCGATGCCGATCAGCTTCAGTTTCTCGTACAATGCCTTCAATTGGACTTTCTGGGCGGTATGTTCGGCCGTCACTTGCTGATAGACCTTGTCGCTGGTCGCTTTGGACGCATTAAGATCCCGTTGCCGCTTGAACTCCTCCTCAGCGAATTTCAGACGAGCGGCAGCCGTCAGGTATTCCTGCTGTAGGTCCACATACTGGCGGTCTTCGATGACAGCGATCGACTCCCCTTTGCGTACGTGAGTGCCAGGGAGTAAATGCGACTCCTTGAGATAGCCGCCTAACGGGACGCTTACACTGACCAGGTTCTGCGGCGGCACATCGATCAGTCCGTGCACTTTCAGCGTGGCGGAAACCTCCTCCCTGGCAGCAGCGGCTGTACGGATCGTAGCGTTCTTCAATTGCGCGTCAGTGAGCGTCACGAAGCCCTCCTGCCTTTTTTCAGGAACAGTCGATTCGGTTTCGGGAGTCCGCGAACAGGCGGACAACAGAACAATGGAGTAAATCAACAGTGGAATACGGCTGATGGATGTTTTCATTTTTCCGTCAAATAATCTATTTCAATGATGGCATTATTGAGTTTCTGTACGGCATCGATGTAGCGGCTTTCCAGTTCAATGGCATTGGCAGTAATGATGCTCCATTCCAGGTAATCGATATCGCCGTTCCGGAATTTCATTTCAGCGGTCTGTATCATGAGTCGTGCGTTGGACAACGCACTCTTTTCAAAATTCGATACGATGTTAGTCTGGGCACGGTAACGCGCCAACGCCTTCTGATAGTCCGCACTTAATTCCCTCTCTCGGTATTGATAAAAGATACGTGCTTTCTCGTAGCGGGCACGCATGGCTCCTGCTTCCCCGGCTTTGGATCCGAAGAACAATGGCAAGGATAATCCTACCTGGAAAGAGGCGAAGCGGGCAGAGTAATCATAAAAGACATTATCGGCGCCAGTGCCGTACATCGTCTTGTTCTCGTAAGCAGCTGTCAAGTCCGGTGCAAATTGCGCCTTAGCCAACTTCCAGTTCGCCAGGCTCGCACGTTCTTCCTGTTTAAGCACCTGCAATGCCGGATGCGTATAAACAGAAGCGCTGTCAGACGTCAGCGGCGGCTCCATCCGCGAATCGGCGTCTTCGGGGAAATAAATCGTCGGAGTATTCAATAGCAGATTGAAATGCAGTCGCAGCGACAGCAGTTCGGCTTCCAGTTCCTGCAACTGCTGGAGGAGTTGTCCTTGCTGGACTTCAGCAGCGGATTTCTCTAAAACGTTCGCCTCGCCCTGTTCGAAACGCAGTTCGGTGATTCGGCGCAGACCGGCATAGATGGAATCGGCGCGCAATAACAATTCATGTTTCTGCTGAAGATGGATCAGCGCATAAAAAGTCTCCTGAACTTCGCGTGTCAACGCTTTTTCCTGAAGTGCGAGTCCGGCCTCGCCCTGTTTCCAGTTTTCATTCAATAACTTCTGACGCTGGTAATAAACCGTGGGGAAGCGGAACGACTGCTCGACCCGGTATGCACGATCGTCGTAGCTGCTGTTGATCCTTCCATATCCGAAACTGACGTCGGTCGACGGAAGGTCTGCAGCGGTTGCGCGCAAACGTTCGAGATGGCGGACTTCATAGCGTTCTCCTTGGAGCGAAAGGTTGTTTTTCCGGGCTGAGTCGACCGCAGCCTGCAGGGAAATGAACGGCTGCGCCTTGACATCGGCTGAAACAAGCAACAATAAGAATACGACGGCTGCCGGCTGACCGACATTTACGCGCTTACGTGAACTCTTTTCAAAATAGATGTATAATACGGGAAGCACGAACAGGGTGAGCAGCGTCGCGATCAACAATCCTCCGATGACGACCGTTGCGAGCGGTCGCTGGACCTCAGCCCCTGCACCGTTGCTCAGCGCCATCGGTAAGAATCCCAACGAAGCGACGAAAGCGGTCATGAGCACCGGCCGCAGCCGGATCTTTGTTCCCATCAATACGATCTTGCGCGGATCGTCCCATCCCTCGCTCTTCAAACGGTTGAATTCGGCGACCAATACGATCCCATTGAGTACGGCGACTCCGAAAAGTGCTATGAAGCCGACACCTGCACTGATGCTGAAAGGCATCCCACGCACGGCGAGGGCGAATATCCCGCCGATAGCTGACAAGGGAATCGCCGAGTAGATCAGCAATCCCTGACGAAGGGAGCCAAAGGTGAAATACAGCAGCAGATAAATCAGCAGTAGCGCGATTGGTACCGCAATGGAAAGTCGGCCCTTGGCGGCATTCAGGTTTTCGAACGAGCCGCCGTAGGTGATTTGATAACCGGACGGAAGCTTGATTTCCGCTTCGACCTTCCGCTGCAGTTCCTCCACGATACTCTGGACATCACGATCACGGACATTGAATCCTACGATGATTCTGCGGCGGGTCTCTTCCCGTTGAATCTGGTTGGGCCCCGTCTCGAGGACGATGTGTGCCAGTTGTCGCAACGGAATCTGGGAGCCGTCCGGTGCCGGCACAAGCAGATTCTCGATATCCTCTACGCGGGTGCGTAATCCTTTTTCCATCCGCACAACCAGATCGAAGCGCTTCTCGCCTTCATACACCGTTCCGGCTCGTTGTCCGGCGAAGGCCGTATTGACAATCCGGTTCACATCGTCGATGCTCATTCCGTAACGTGCAATGGCGGAACGGTCGTAACGGACCACGACCTGCGGCATCCCGGTCACCTGCTCTACATACAGGTCGACAGCACCTTCTACGGTTCCGACGATCTCTCCCAAACTGGAAGCGTAACGGGATAACGTATCCAGGTCCTCGCCGAAGATCTTGCAGACAACGTCCTGGCGTGCACCAGTCATCAGTTCATTGAAGCGCATCTGTACCGGAAACTGGAAACCGGTAGTGATTCCCGGCACATCTGCGACTGCGGCCTCCATCTTGTCGGACAACTCCGGAAACGTTTTCGCTGACGTCCATTCTTCTTTATCTTTCAATATCACCATCATATCGGCCGCTTCCATAGGCATGGGATCCGTCGGTATTTCACTCGAACCGATTTTGGTGACCACCTTCTCCACCTCCGGAAAACGTTCGCGAAGAATGTGTGCCGCTTTCTGGGTGTATTCGATCGTCGTTTGAAGACTGCTGCCGGTGAGAACACGGGTGTCGACAGCGAAATCACCTTCTTCCAACGCAGGAATGAATTCACCTCCCAGTCCGGAAAGAACTACCAAGGAAAGAATGAACAGCAGTACCGAAGCCAGCAACACTTTTTTCTTGTGAGACAGTACGGTTTCCATGGCATGTTGGAGCTTTCGTTCCGAAAAATCCATGATCTTATCCGAAATGCCTTTCCTGTGATCAATTGATCGATTCATGAACAGTGCGCTCATCATCGGCACATACGTAATCGACAACAGGAATGCCCCCAATAGGGCAAAAGAGACCGTCTGCGCCATCGGGATGAACATCTTTCCTTCGATGCCGCTGAGGACGAATGTGGGCAGATAGACGATCAGGATGATGAGCTGTCCGAAAACCACACTCCGGGCTATTTTGCCCGAGGCACGGTCGACTTCCTCATCCATCTGCGGACGTGTCAGGCGTTTTACCTGCGAGAAATGTTTGCTGTGCGTAAGTTGATGAAGCACCGCCTCTACGATGAATACGGCTCCGTCGACAATCAACCCGAAATCCAACGCTCCAAGGCTCATGAGATTTCCTGCTACACCGAACCGGTTCATCAGGATGATGGCGAACAGCATCGCCAACGGAATCACCGAAGCGACGATCAGGCCGGCTCTGAGATTTCCAAGAAAAAGGATCAGGACGAAAAGGACGATCAATGCTCCTTCCAGCAGGTTGGTTTCGACCGTGCTCATGGCATGCCCGACCATCTTGGTGCGGTCGAGGAACGGTTCGATGATGACCCCTTCGGGCAACGACTTCTGGATTTCCGCAATCCGCTCTTTCACATCGTGTATGACTTCACTGCTGTTGGCGCCTTTCAGCATCATGACCACAGCACCTGCCACCTCACCGTCGTTGTTATAGCACATTGCGCCGTAACGAGTGGCGAAACCGATATTCACCGTGGCTATATCGCGAAGAACAACCGGCAATCCTTCGCCTGTCTGCTTGACAATTATGGCGCCGATGTCCTCCTTCGAGCCGATAAGTCCCTCACTGCGGATGAACAGCGCCGTCGGACCTTTTTCAATATAAGCACCGCCTGTATTCTGGTTGTTCTTCTCGAGCGCATCGAACACATCGCTCATCGTCAACCCCGCAGACTGCAGGCGGTTAGGATCGATGCTGATCTCGTACTGACGGAGCTGTCCGCCGAAACTTCCTACATCTGCGACCCCTTTCACGCCCAACAGCTGACGGCGCACCACCCAATCCTGGAGCGTCCGTAATTCCATTGGACCATACTTGCCCTCATATCCTTTTTCAGGACGAAGGCAATACTGATAGATCTCACCAAGACCGGTTGTCACGGGAGCGAGTGCCGGTGTGCCAAAGCCTTCCGGAATATCCTGTTGCACCTGTTGGAGGCGCTCGTTCACTTGCTGCCGGGCCCAGTAGACATCCACATCGTCGTTGAAGACGATGGTCACAACGGAGAGTCCGAACCTCGAAAAACTCCGGATGCTTTTCAGTCCGGGAATGTTGTTACTGACCTGTTCGATCGGGAAGGTGATGAACCGCTCCACATCCGGGGCGCCCAAGGCCGGAGCGACCGTGATGACCTGTACCTGATTGTCGGTGATATCGGGCACGGCATCGATCGGCAGACGGGTGACCTGATAGCCGCCGTAGGTGACCAGGAACAGGACGAACAAGCCAATGATGAGCTTGTTGTGGATGGAAAAAGAGATGATCCTATTAAGCATGAAAAAACAAAGGAATAAGATGCTGTCCTGTAAAAATAGGACGGATATCAGTTCTCTTTTCTCTTCCTGAAAAGCGAATACCACCATGGATTGTGGAAACCGGAAAGGCGTGACTCCTTGTTTTCAGAGGCCGGTCGGTTAATCGTATCTTAGCGATGCCCATGAAATCCTCCGCATTCGACTCCCTTCAGGCAGCGTTCGAGGCGGCTGCCAACCCTGAAAAGGCAGCCGTGATGAAAGCCTATATGAAGGATCATTTCGACTACCTCGGCTTACAAAAGCCGGTAAGAAACGAAGCCCAAAAAGTGTTTATCGAACATGTTCGTTCACTCCAATGGGACGAGATCCGCCGGGAAGTCCTTGATTTATGGCAATCCCCCTATCGCGAATACCAGTATACGGGGATGGATCTACTGCTGCGTGTGAAAAAGAAATGGGGGCCGGACGCTTTTGACCTGTTCACCCTGCTGATCCGCGAGAAATCCTGGTGGGACACCGTCGACTGCATCGCAGGACGGATGATCGGTGGCGTAGTCGAGAAGGATCCGGCCGCATACCGCGACCGATTGCTCGATTTTGCAGAATCGGACAACATCTGGCTGAACCGGACGGCCATCATCCACCAATTATTTTATAAAGAAAAGACGGACACCGGTCTTTTTGAAGAATTCTTCCGATCCTGTGGGAGAAAAAAGGAATTCTTCATACAGAAAGCGATCGGCTGGGCGCTCCGGCAATATTCATCCACTGACGCTGATTACGTGCGTCACTTTGCGGAACGCTATTCACTCAAAGGACTGGCACGCCGGGAGGCCCTACGGAAAATCGAATCATAATTACCGATAAACGGCCTGCCAACTCTCCCCTGATTCACTACATTTCATTTTCCGAATCATTGATATAATCACACATGTATAAAAGCATAGCGACGGCAGCTCTTCTTTTTCTGACAACCGTTTACGATGCATCCTCACAAGTGACTGCGAACGGCAGCATAGCCGATGCGGAATTGCAAAAGTTCGCGGATTTATTGGCCGGCTCATTTTCCAGTAAAGAGCAGGCAGCGAAAGACACCGCTTACTTCGACATCCGGCTTTCAATGACCCGTATCTGGCAAGACCGCACCGACGGCATATGGCTCTATGTCGAACAAGCGCTCGCGAGCAAGACCGACAAACCTTATCGCCAACGGGTCTATCGTCTGGCACATCCGTCCCGACGTGTTTTCACCAGTGAAATCTATACGATCAAGGACCCACAGGACTACACCGGGCTGCAGGGGGATCCGAAGAAGGCTGTAAGCCTTACTTCCGATCGCATCGAACTGAAAGACGGTTGTAGCGTCACCCTTAAAAAGAAAGGTGCTGTTTATACCGGCGGAACCGAAGCCGACCATTGTCCCTCCGATCTGCGAGGAGCATCGTACGCCACTACGAAAATCACATTGACTACAGGGAAGCTGGTCTCCTGGGACCAGGGCTTCGATGCCAATGGAAAACAAGTGTGGGGCGCGACAAAAGGAGGATATGTTTTCCTGAAAGATCGCTGACACGATCTGTATCTTTGCAGAGTGATAACGGAAATCGGAAACGACATCGGCAGAGCGGCCTCCTTGTTGAAGGCAGGCGGCCTGGTGGCTATTCCGACAGAAACCGTCTACGGACTGGCAGCCAATGCGCTTGATCAGGAGGCGGTCCTCCAGATTTTCAAGACGAAAAACCGGCCGGCCTTCAATCCGTTGATCGTCCATGTAAACGATATATCGGAATTCGAACGCTATGTCGTTTCGGTTCCGAAAGAGATCTATCGGCTGGCCGAACTTTTTTCACCCGGACCCCTCACCTTCGTCCTGCCGAAAAAATCGGTGATTCCGGACATCGTCACCGGCGGAGGCGAAACGGTCGCATTGCGGATACCGAAACATCCGGTGGCACTTGCGCTTTTGCAAAACTCCGGACTGCCGCTCGCTGCTCCGAGCGCCAATCCGTTCGGATATATCAGTCCGGTGACCGCGGCGCATGTCAAGGAATCATTGGAAGGGAAAATACCATACATCCTGGAAGGCGGAGCGTGCAGCATCGGCGTCGAATCGACGGTAGTGATGATGCGCGGTGAAACGCTGGTCGTACTACGAAAAGGCGGTATCGGATTGGAGGAGCTTCGGGAGGTGGTGTCGGATGTCCGACTGGAAGTCAATCTTTCATCGGATCCGAAATCGCCCGGACAATTGAAAAGCCATTATGCGCCGCGTGTGCCTTTTTTGTTGGGAGACCTCCCGGCATTGTTGCATGAGCACGCGGGCAAGCCCATAGCCGTCCTGTCATTTGAAAAATCGTATTCCGGTGCCGATATCGTTGCGAACGAAGTATTGAGCGTATCAGGTGATTTGACGGAAGCTGCACGGAATCTTTTCAACGCGATGCGCCGACTGGACCGTACGGATGTGCAAGTGATACTCGCAGAGCGAGTTCCCGATCAAGGATTAGGGATGGCGATCAACGACCGACTGGAACGAGCCGCGGCGATCACTTAGTGATATCCGGCTGACCGAACACGTACGGATTGATCCGACCTACCCGGATGACGATACTTACGGGCTCGGTCAAAGGCTGATCTTTGAGCTTAATGCCCATTGCCACGGGATCAATATTGAAGGTGCAGGAGATCCGAATGTCACTCCAGGAATTTATCCCTTGCAACAGCCCTTGAGTACCGGCAAGCTTCAGCGCAGCCATTGGAACAGTGACATCCGTGTTCACTCTGTCGCTGAATCCAAGTTTTCCGCTTGATTCGAACTCGGAAGTATTCTCCTGATTCAAAGCCAGAATGGATTCAGCCGGCAGGGTGCCGCTGTACCAGAAAAATTTTCCGCGCAAGGAGGAAAACCATTGGTCCAATGAATCCGAACCGGTACTGAAACTGTCGAAGTTAACCCTGACTTTTATAACATCGGCTGATTCCTGAACGACCACGATCGCATTATCCGATTTCGCATTCAACCGGTTTCCGTTGAACGTGGTAGTCATGAACGCCTCGGATTCAATGAACCCGTCCTGGCCCGACACGTTGAGTATGGAAGCGAAAGTCAAATAAACGGTCAGCAGCAGTTTCGTATTCAGGCGCATCATCGGTTTTGCAGGAAGTTCCGTGCAAGATAGTCATAAGACCTGTATGACAGGAACCGGAATCAACTTCGCTACGGGGTAAAAAGAGCCCTACCGGTAATTGAACAGAAAGGGGAATACAAACGTAACAAGCGCCGCCCATACTGCATACGCCGGCAGGAAAAGAGCGATGCTTTTTCCCGCATCATTGAGTGTGCCCCGACCGCTTATCAACCGCCACAGTCGATACGAAAGAAGCACAAGGTTCGCTAACAGGAGCAGGTCGGTGCCCACTGCTGCCAATCGGTTTGGCGTGATACCCTCCCGACAGGAACGATATGACAAAGCTGACAAGGCCAAGATCGCGATGACAAAGGTAACGACGGTCAGCAGCAGAAGGATTATCGGCATGATTTTGCTGCCGGAGTTTTCTGTTGTCTCGGAAACCGAAAAGAAGACAAGGGCTGTGACGACAAGCAGCAACACATTGAAGATGATCAGGAACTCATGTTCATTATAAAGGTCCTTCGGAGCGAATCCAAGGGAGGCGAGAAAAATCAGCAACATGAGGAGCACCAGCGGCGCGAACACCTTGGCAATGATCGGCGAGACCTTGTCTACCAGGTATGGATTGAAACGGACGAAGTAGGTGGCCGTGAGGGGAATGATCGATAAGCCGGTCACGAGGATGTAACGCGCATAGAAATCCTCGATATTGAACCCTATCAGGGAGAACAAGCCGATGGTGGCAACCGAAAGCAAAGCGAGTCCCAGACCGAGTATCGTGGAGAACACCACCAGATCACCATTGAAGCGCAGGAATTCCATCCGTTGCTCCGGATCGCGATAGGCTTTTCCGGTAAAAACAAAACCGAAGATCATCCACATGAAAACGGGAAGATGAATGAACGCGAGAACCGAAGTATCACTGTTCTCCGCTCCGGGAAGCAGGTTGATGTGGACGACTGCTCCGATAGTAATGGCAATGACCGGTACAATCGTTTTCCAGGAGGCGCGCTGTTTCCAGGCGAAGTAGGCGATTAACGCAGGAAAGTAGACGAATGAATGGTCGCGTTTGTAGAACTCCTCGGAATTAAATCCGAGTATGTCCGGCAGATGGTCGATTACGATCGTAACGACCGCGGCGACGAGCACGAAGAGCGCGTCGTTCTTGGTACCCCAGGAAATCGAAGTTCCTTTATGATGAAGCCGGGCCTTCCAATGCTGAAGGGCGGGTGATTCCGGATACTCCTGCAGGACCGCATCGAAGGCCTTGCGGAAGGCACGACGGTTGCTTTGGTACAGCCGCTCCAGTTCATGCGGCTGGTCGAGGTTTCTGCGGATGTCATCTTCCATGGAAAAGGATCTTATTCAAAAGGTTGAAAGTACGTATTCGTGCGTATCATAGAACTGATTTTCATCAGCATTGAACCCTCGTCGGTCGCAAAGATTGGCGGGTCAAAAATTAAAGGGTTTCGGTGGTGGAAAATAATTCGCGGTCGAATCGCTCGATCCGGGCATTTCTTTTCTGCAAGAACGAGAGGTTGTTGTCCCGATAGATCCTGTACTCAGTCACGTCGTGCGGCAATGGATTATGAATGAATCCCGAAAAAGGAAGAAAAAAATTGACGGATGAATGATCCGCATTCAGAAGGTCTTGTAACAGGAAATGCTCACAATAGCCTTTGAAGTCGGTGAACAGCGCAAAGAAGTCACTGTAGCGGCGTATCGTTTCCGACAATGGGCTCGGTTCATTTAGATAGTGGCGTCGGATGCATTCCAACGTAAGATCTAGCCGGTCATTGATCATACGGTTTGTTCCCCGTTCCTGATTCAAGGTAGGAAGCCCGTTTATCCGATTACCGGGGAACACCAGGAAGCCGCCGATGGTATAGGCCAGATCGACAAAGCCGCACAGTTCTTCCTTATCCAGCAGACCGGTGATATGCGCCATCCGTTTCCAACGGTAATAAGTATGAACAACCGAATCGCTGGAAAGATAAAAGTCGCCAAGGGAAGAGGAATGAATAAGATAACCGTTCGGATCATCGACCAGCCCGAAGGGCCGGCCGTTTGGAAGCGGCTTGCTCCAAAGCACTTGATGATAGCGTTTAAGTGTGCGACTATGACTGTCCGGGTCTTTACCGCCCGCGTCAGTCCTTACGTCGAAGGTGGTATCAATACTTGTAACGGACATCGTTCATAGCTGCATTCGATTTATATTTTTTCAGGCGAATCTGCTGCGAGGAGCAACTACTGACAATTGAGTTGCAAGGCCTGTGCGCCGGAGTCGGATGCGAGTTGAGAAAACCAATCACTAACCACCAACCACTACAGCCAACCAGCGAGACGTTATGACCTCATATGCTTTTGATTCGTTAGTAATAGTGTATACACAAACAGGTATTATCCATTTAATATTCCGTCATTTCAAGCGCTCAAGAACCCCTTTCCGCTTGACGATGTTCTTATAATCCCATTGTATTTCTCGTGCCTTCTTCAGCCAGCGCTTCAAATCGGCAGACCGGATCTCCGAGGGATCATTATAGAATACGGAGGCGTCTTTGAATTTTCCTCCTGTCACCGGCAGCCCTTCTTCACAGAAGTCAGCGCCGCTCCAGAACATCAGCCGTATCCCATTTTTCTGCTTACTGTAACCGACAATCGGATTGTCGTCCAGGAACCAGACCGGATGAGCGTGCCAGATTTTTCCATCCGCTCCTTTCAGCTGTTGATTGATCGTTTTAAAAAGCGATTCACAAATAGTTTTTTCGACCGGTGAAAAGGATTCGTGATAACGGATTATCGCTTCATTGCTACCGATTGCCGGTCTCTTCATGAATCAAATATAGGGAGACATCCTTTCGCATTTAAAAGAAAAAGAAACGAAAGACTTCCGCTGTTGCACGTATCTCCTTCGCTTAACGGACCACGGCAAATTTCCGGATAATCCTATCACCTCTTTCGGATTGCAGCTCGGAGTAATACATGCCGGCGGCGAGATCGGACACATCGATCGAGACGATCCGCTGATGACCGTTCACGCAGATCTGTTTAACGACTGCTCCTCTGGAATCACGCAGCAGCAGTAGTTTTAGATAGCGCGATGCATCCGTCACGGATGTCAGGTCGATCATCAGGCGGTC
>JBJOMA010000123.1:0-10245 GCA_046052625.1 Bacteroidota bacterium | reverse complement strand
GTTTTCCTGAATCGAGAAAGAGGGGGAAATGAAAAATGAAGTACCTTTAATCTCCCAATGGAAAGAAAAATCGAGCTAAAATCCGTTTTCACCGCCTTCGACAAGGTGGAGGAATTGAATGAAACGGACCGGGACTTGGTAGCAGCTGCCCGAAAGGCTGCAGCAGATGCCTATGCCCCCTATTCAGAATTCCAGGTCGGGGCGGTGCTGCGATTGGAAGACGGCACATTGATACATGGCAACAATCAGGAGAATGCCTCCTACTCGCTAGGATTGTGTGCGGAGCGGGTGGCCCTGTTTGCAGCCGGGGCCAATCACCCCGGCAAAAAGATCGTCGCAATGGCCATCACAGCACACTCACCGAATTTTGAAATCAACCGGCCTATCGCCCCTTGTGGTGCTTGCCGTCAGGCCATTGCCGAATATGAACACCGGTACCGGCAACCGATTCGACTGATTCTCACCGGTGAAAAAGGCGAAATCCTTGTAGCTGAATCCATCGAAGGTTTACTTCCGCTACAATTCACAGCCGACGACCTTACCTCCAAGTGATCAGCCGTGAAGAACAATTTCTTGTGTTCTCTTGACCGTTGGAACAAGGCTGTACTGATCGCCTTGGCCTTGTTGCTTTTGAAGGATGCAGAAGCTCAGGTGAGTGTAAAAGATTCGGTCTTCTCATTCACGTTCTGCTCTGTCACCGGCGGATTTTCAATTCCCGGCGGTGACCTTGCTGACCGCTTCGGCTCGAACTTCAGTGTCGGCGGAAACTGCTTCCGAAAACTCAAGAACAACTGGATGATCGGACTTCAGGGCGACTTCCTTTTCGGCGAGAAGGTAAAGGAGGACGGATTCCTTGACGACTTCCGGAATGATCAAGGGGAGATTGTCAGCCAGGCAGGCACCTACAGCGCCATCCAGCTATATGAGCGCGGATGGCGGACTGAACTGCGTTTCGGTAAAATCTTTCCGGTCATCGGACCCAATGATAACTCCGGAATCCTTGTCATCGCCGGAGCCGGATTCTTGCAGCACAAAATCAGGATCGAGACACAGGGCGACAACCTTCCGTTCCTGGAAGGCGACTACCTGAAAGGGTACGACCGACTTACGAATGGTCCTTGTGCTTCGCAATTCATCGGATATTGCCATTTCGGTAACAAGCGGAGGGTGAATTTCTTCGCGGGGCTTGAAACCACGCAGGCCTTCACCCGATCGAAAAGGGATTTCGATTTCGACACACGGCAAACGGATACACAAAGCCGTACCGACTTGCTCTTCGGTCTTCGTGCAGGCTGGATCATCCCGCTTTATAAGAAAATCCCTAACGCTTACTATTACGACTGACCGTGGCTAGCATACTTTACAGTGCAGCTATCCGCTTCTATGGCTCGCTGCTGCGGCTGGCAGCTGCGTCCGGAAATACGAAAGCGAAGGCGTGGGTCATCGGCAGACGCGACTGGAAAAACCGGTTGGACAAGGCACTGGCCGGCAGGAAAGGATGGATCTGGTTCCACTGCGCTTCGCTTGGTGAATTCGAGCAGGGGCGACCGGTGCTGGAGGAGTACCGCCGTCGCCATCCGGAGAAACACGTGCTGTTGACTTTCTTCTCCCCTTCCGGTTACGAGGTACGAAAGGATTACAAGGGCGCCGATGTGGTCTGCTACCTGCCGCTGGATACTACGGGAAACGTCTCTGCATTTGTCGGAGCCGTAAATCCCGAAAAGGTCTTTTTCATCAAGTATGAATACTGGTTCAATTTGCTGCGCGAGCTGAACAAGCGGGATATTCCCGTCTATCTGGTTTCGTCGATTTTCCGCAAAGGCCAATGGTTCTTTCATCCCCTGGCCGGAAGCTTCCTGCGGCAACTACGAAAAGTGCGTCATTTCTTTGTGCAGGATCCGGGCTCTGAAAAGCTGCTTCGTGCTGCAGGCATCAGCCAGGTCACCGTCAGCGGCGATACGCGTTTCTATCGCGTAATGACAGTGTCGTCAACAGGTGCACCGATCGACTGGCCGGCGAATTGGAAAAAGAGCCGCCCGTTACTGGTGGCTGGCAGTACGTGGCCTAAAGACGAAGCGCTTCTTCTGGATCTGATAAAATCCAGCGATGAAGAACTGTTACTATTGTTAGTACCCCACGAGACGGATCCCCGTCATCTTGCAGGAATCGACCGCGAAATCGCCCGTCTCGGGATGACCGACGTTACTCAACGCCTTTCCGAGATCAAAACAGAGCCAAAGGCCTTTACCAGAATCATCGTCGTGGACCGTATCGGTCTGCTTTCCAGGTTATACAAACACGCTACGGTCGCATATATCGGCGGTGGATTCGGTGTCGGTATCCATAATACGCTGGAAGCGGCTGTCTACGGCGTGCCGCTGCTGTTCGGGCCTAACTATTTGAAGTTCAGCGAAGCCATCGGCTTGGTCGCATGTGGCGGGGCCGTTTCCGTACAGAACAAAAAGGAACTGTCGGAAGGACTCGGACGTTGGCTGAAGAACATTGATGCAAGAAATCTTGCCGGAAAGGCGGCAGGGGAATTCGTAGAATCGCGGACGGGGGCGACCAACCGAATATTGGATGCAATCTGAATCTGCGCTTCGAACAGAGATAAATTCAAAACTGATTCGTTATTTTTGGTAACAAATAAATCGCATCCACATGATCAATAGGATATTGAACAAGGAAAAAGTGATGCTCATTGTCATTTTTTCATTGTCCGTACTGTCCGCCTGTAAGCACGAGGCATTGGAGTGTGATCCAAATGCAATTGTATTCGAGCGGGACATACAACCCATACTGATATCAAATTGTACGATGGAAGCATGTCATGATGCAGTCGATCCCGAAGAAGGAATCGACCTTACAAGTTACGAGGCAATGATGTCCAGTGATGAAGCGATCGATCCCGGTAATCCATCTAACAGTGATTTGTTGGAAAGCATTAAAGAAACCGATCCTTCAGACAGGATGCCGAAAGGACTTCCGCCCCTCACTGCGGAGCAAATCCGGAAAATCGAGCTTTGGATCTCTCTGGGAGCGAAGAACGAAAAATGCAATTTCTGATGAGTGCACGTATTTCAATAAAAAGATCATTTGCGGTATTCGCCCTGATGTCACTACTGGTGTTCAATTTCGGCTGTTACTACGACTCACTGGAAGAGATCTACCCGACCACTTTCAACGGTGAATGTTCGACGGACAGCATTACGTACACCAACTTCATCGGACCTTTCATTTCTGAACGCTGTCTTTCTTGTCACCAGACCAGTGCAAGTGTCGGTGCACCTCCGCTCGGAACCTATATGAACATCCGATCGCTTGCTGACAACAGCGATACGGTGCTTTTAAAGGTACTAGCCCACGCCAGCGGATACTCGGCCATGCCTCCGGGTGGCACAAAAATTGATAATTGTTCTTATAGCAAAGTCGAGGCCTGGGTGAAAAACGGAATGCCTCAAAATTAAATATGATGAGATCACGAACACTCAAGTTCATCCTCGCCCTGGTGCTGATCATTGCGGGAGCCGCCTATTACGGCTGGCACGAGTTCAACCGGAAAGAGCTCAGCACTTTAGAGAAGGAATCCATTGCCATCTTCAAGGCCGACAGCCTGGCCGCCTACTTCGAACTCAATGATTCCATCGCCTCTGCTCAGCTAGGCGGAAAAGTGATCCAGGTCGAAGGCACAGCAGAAGAATGCAACCGCGAAAACGGAACAGTCCGGGTGAAGCTAACCGGTTCAGGCATGTCCTCTGTACTCTGTCAATTCGAACCGTCAGACTCAGTAGCTGCCGGTGCAATCACTAGTGGTGCCGTGGTATGCATCAAAGGTCAGTGCAATTCCTATCAGAAACTGGAGATGTTGCCGGGCGGCGACGTACTCCTTAGTAATTGTATCGTCACTGAAAAGAATAAATAACCCAACCTATCTGTCAATCGTTATGAAAAAAACCCTCTTTTTAATCGCCTTGCTCAGCTCTGTAGCAGCATTCGGGCAAACCCGCTTTTTCACCAAGAAAGCAAAAGTCACTTTTGATGCTACATCTCCTTCATCGCCGGAAAAGGTCCGGGCCATAAACGAAAACGCAGTCACCGTCATCGACGCTTCCACCGGAGCCATGGAGTTCATGGTATCCATGACCGCCTTCGTCTTCGAAAAAGCGCTGATGGGCGAACATTTCAATGAGAACTATGTCGAATCCGAGAAATTCCCGAAAGCGAATTTCAAGGGGACGATCCTCAACATCAAAGATGTCAACCTTAGCAAGAATGGAAATTACCCGGTTGATGTGAAAGGCTCGCTGACTATCCATGGTGTGACCCAAGAGGTACAAGCAAAAGGTACGGTGTCTACTATGGACGGTGCCATCGTTGCCGGGAAATCCGAATTCAAAGTTCTGTTAGCTGACTATAAAATCGAAATTCCGGGCGTAGTTGCCGATAAGATCGACAAAGAAGCAAAGATCAAAATCGAGGCGAATTACGAACCTGTGGTCGCAAAGAAATAAACAGACTGATGATAATGTTAAGCCGTCCTAAGGGGCGGCTTTTTTCATGCCTATATCAGTCGGTCCAGACACCATTTATCCGAACCGGATGGAAGTAGCAGAAGGGAGGCCACCAGCACCAAGCGGGGAAAATAGAATTGCATGTCCCACATCGCTTTCATGGAACTGAATGCGATCGCCACCATAGCGAGATCAGTGGCTAGCAGCCAAAGCGAAAGGTCACGAAAAAGTCCTGTCGCCAGCATTAATCCGGCTATGATTTCCAGGTAAGAAGACAACCAGACCAACGGCTTGAGCAAGCCGTTGGGAAAGAGGCTGCCTTGAAAAGGTTCCTGAAACGTATCGACAACCTGCCTGACTCCAACTTTGAACACCTTGTCATAGCCCTGAAAAAAGAACAAGACGCCCGTTGTAACACGTAGCAACAAAAGCGCGACGGAAGTATTGATTTCGTTCGGTTCCATACGTAAGGTTTTCCCAAAGTTAACAAATACTATCAATGGTGTCTGCAACAGTCAGCAGGCTCCAGCGTGACTCCACGGTAAATCAACAAGGCTGCGACCGCCATTGATACATAAGGAGCGGAACGGGATAATGTGCCGCGAAGGGACGGAGGGAACAACGGGACAACCATCGAAACCAGGAACATGGCAGGAACCGTTCCCGCGCCGAATAACAGCATGTAAAGAAATCCATCCAGCGCTGTAGAGGAGGTGGATGCGCTCGCCAAGGCTATGAAGACGAATCCGCATGGCAGCAGGCCGTTGACAAGACCGATCAGGAACAGTGTCTTCCAACCTTGCGAACCGAATAATTTTCTAAAAAGGGACTTAATAGCAGAAGTTACCCGGTAGATAATGGTGCCGGACGAAAGACCTTTCATCGTATAAGAGAACAGGGCTGATAATAAAACCATGACACCTGCAAGGATTGAAAGCTCCTTCTGAAAACCGGAAACAGTGAAAAGATGCCCGACTATTCCGGCCACTACTCCAAGTAAAGAATAGGTGACCACACGACCTGCATTATAAAAGAGTCGGCCCTTCATGATTCCCGAAGAACCGACGGGTAACGCCACTGCGATAGGACCGCACATCCCAACACAATGGAAGCTGCCCAACAAGCCTACTAGGAAAGCGGAGGTCCACCACATGGCACTATCAATTGATCCAGATCTCCTCTTCCTGGTAATAAGGAACACCACCCGACTCCCACGTAATCTGCAGCTGCCAACGACCGCGTTGTTTACCGGCAACGGGAATGACTTGTGACGATGTCGCATCCAGCGATAACGGAAGGTTGAAGTCCAACCTGGAATTATCCGGCCGATAAAAGGCGATGTCTCCTCCGACTTTCGCTCCATTTACAGATTCCGGAAATACTAGTCTGACAGCGGAATTCTGCTGTGTAACACTAACTTTCCGACCGGAATCCGCCGAATTGCGCATGCGGTCGATCCGCTCCTGATAGCGCAACTCATTCTCATAATATTTTTCACTGACCAGATCGACTTCCTCGCGTGAACAGCGGTAGACCAATGACAGCATGAAGGCTACAAAACCTAAAGCGGTCAATGCGATTCCGAAACCCCAGTTGATTCTCATAAACAAGGTTTTAATTGGATGATATGTTATTTGTGCCGGTCATAGCTCATTTATCAGTGGACCGACGGGCCCATGAAATTCGTTCTGACCCGGCCTACCTCCCTGCCCTCTGATATAACAGAGAGCGTAATCGGAGTCTTCAGGCCGCTCAGCTGCCCGGAAGGAAGTACAATGAAAAGCACCGCCTCTGCGAGTGAATCCTTATGCACTTTTTCCAGATTATTTCCGACGAAACGTATCTCGCCCTTGACACTGTTTTCAGCGAAATCCAAACGTACCGGCATGTCCCTGAAGGTCTTATTCGCAACCTGTATATTGTACAGATTACTTACATGCAAGGAGTCGACCTGCTGATACATCTGTCCGGGAACACGCAGCAACGTAACTTCGAGGTCGGACCGCATGGCCAGAAAAGCGACGAGGGTTGTCAAAAGCAGACCGAGCAATACGGAGTAGCTGATGATCCGAGTGGTAAAACGAAAGGGGTTCTTGGTGGCGATGTTCTCCTCACTTGCGTATCGGATCAGCCCTTTTGAAAAACCGACCTTGTCCATTACCCGGTCGCACGCATCGATACAGGCTGTACAGTTCACGCATTCCAATTGCGTGCCGTTACGTATATCGATTCCTGTCGGGCAGACCTCTACGCATTGGTGGCAATCGATGCAGTCCCCTTCCGTCCTCGGTGCTTCCCGATGGAACTTTCCGCGCGTCTCACCGCGTTTGTAATCATATGCAATGACAACCGAATTCCGGTCTAACAAAACACCCTGTAATCGTCCGTACGGACATACGACGAGACAAGCCTGCTCGCGGAAACGGGCATAGACACCGTAAAAGACTCCTGTGAATACAACTAACGAAGAGAAGCTGCCCGCATGTGCGAAAGGGCCGTCGACGACCAGCAGCCTCAACCGGTCGATTCCGATAAGATATGCCAGCAAGGTATTGGCAATGAGAAAAGAGAGAATGAAAAATATACCGTGCTTGGAGAACTTCTTGCGCACTTTTTCCGCATTCCATGGAGCCCTGTCCAGCAGTCGCTGTTGATTTGCGTCTCCCTCAATAAAATACTCGACCTTACGAAAGACCATTTCCATGAAGATGGTCTGAGGACAGGCCCAACCGCACCATACTCTTCCAAAGATCGAAGTGAACAAGATGATGAAGACGAAGAACGTAAGCATCGCCAGCACGAACAGGAAGAAATCCTGCGGCCAGAAGGGCACGCCGAACAGGATGAATTTCCTTTCAATCACATTGAAGAGCAAGAACGGATGACCGTTCCATTTCATGAAAGGACCGGAAAACAACAACGTCAGCAGTACAATGCTTACAAGCACGCGCCTGTTATGGAAAAAACCATGCGGCTTCTTAGGGTAAATCCATTTACGTTTACCCTCTGAACTTATGGTTGCGACACTGTCGCGAAATGAATTATCCTTTTCCAATGAATGAACCTTATTTCAATTTTGATTGCTTTCAGATTCCGGCAATCACAGTGGAATCAGACACGGACGAATCAGCCGGCGAGGCAGTTTCTTTCCACAAATCGCCTTGCGGCTCTTTCGCACCGGAAGGGTTGGTCCCATGCAGTGTCAGCACATAGCTCGCAACCTGTTGTATCTGCTTGGGCGAAAGCTGTGACTTCCAAGAAATCATCCCCTTGGCGGGTACGCCTTCCCGAATGGTCTTGAAGAGGTTGGAAATGCCACCGCCGTGAATCCAATAGTCATCCGTGAGATTCGGACCTACGCTTCCTCCGCCATCAGATTTATGGCAGGCGACGCAGTTCTTTTCGAAAATCCCCTTACCGTCTGCCAGCAAGGCCTCATCAGTCAACCGGGTGACATTGGCTTCTGTCACATACTCCGCGTTCCGTTTCATCATTTCCGTCTTCTCCGCTTCAGCGACAGCCATTTGCTCGTCATATTCCGCTATCTGCAGCTTTCCTGAACCTGACAGGTGATAACTGAACAGATAGACCACTGCAAAAACTATTGTGACGTAAAAGCCGTATTTCCACCACGGGGGAAGCTGATTGTCCAGTTCACGGATGCCATCATAATCGTGATCCAGGAGTACATCTTTCTCTTGTTCTACAGGAACCGACCGAGTCATGGAACGCATGAAGGATATCCACAGATTAGGGCGCTCCTTGTACTCCTCCGTCTTTTCAATTGCAGAGGGAAACACCTTTGAACGTTCTTGCATCAGATCGCCCAGCACCCGGATTGCATGTGAAAGTGTGAAGAGTACGGCGACAACGATTATTCCAAGCAGGAGCCAAAGATAGAAGGAAGGCGACCAGAGGATCTGAGGCAGCTGCAACGGCTCCTTGGCTACAACAGTTTCTGCTGCAGGCTGTGCGACTGCAGATACAACCATTAGCAGATAAATGAAGAGGCCGGAGAGGAACGGCTTTTTTTTGATGATCGTATTCATAGACCGGTATTTTTTTCGTTGGAAGTCGGTTTGTTCGGTTGCAGGGAATCATTCAGCGGCAACTCGCTCATCTCATCGAAATGAGTCCGGTCGGTTTTCCACAGATAAATGACCGTAACTGTGAAAAAGACGAAGAAGACCACTAAAAGAAGCAGCGGATACTGCTGGATGCCGTCAATCCCTTTGAGATAATTCTTGAACATGATTTATTTCTGTGCGGTTTGAGAAACATGGATATCCCGACCCAGTCGCTGCAGATAGGCTATCACCGCGATGAGTTCGGTGTTCGACGCCGTCTTGATACCGTCTTTGGCCAGATCATCAGCGATAACTTTGGCTTGCGCGTGCAGGTCATCGTTGGCTTTCGTTTCATAGCCGGACTCATAGGGTACCCCCAACGACCTCATTGCACCGATCTTGGATCCGGTATTGGAATCATCCAAGACGTTTTCAGCAAGGAAAGCATAAGCGGGCATGATTGATCCCGGTGACATGGTTGATGGGTCAATCATATGGTTGTAATGCCAGGAATTCGGATAACGACCTCCCTCACGGGCAAGATCCGGTCCTGTTCGCTTGGATCCCCATTGGAACGGATGGTCGTAGACGAATTCTCCTGCCTTCGAATACTCGCCGTAGCGCTCCGTTTCGGAGCGGAATGGACGGATCATCTGGGAGTGACAGGTATAACAACCTTCTCGTATGTAGATATCACGTCCTTGCAACTCCAGCGGTGTATACGGTTTGACACTGGCAATGGTGGGAATATTCGATTTGACCGTCAACATAGGTATGATCTCCACCAATCCGCCGATCAGCACCATCACGAGACTGAATAGCAACAGTTGTACGGGGCGACGTTCAATCCAACGGTGCCAGTGACCTTTGTGCTCCGGAGAATCCTTTTCGAGTGCAGGCGCTGAAGCCTCTTCATCAGCCAAAAAGCTTCCCGCTGCGGCGGTCTTGTAAAGATTATAAACCATGATGATCGCCCCCACGATGAACAGGACGCCACCGACCACCCGAAGCCGGTACATCGGCATGATGTTAATTACAGTCTCCAGGAAATTAGGATACTTGAGCACACCGTCGGGAGTGAACTGCTTCCACATAAGACTTTGAGTAAATCCTGCCCAATACATCGGAATGGCATAGAAAACGATCGCGATGGTAGCAATCCAGAAATGCATGTTGGCCAACCGCTTCGAGTGAAGTTCTGTCCGGTACAGCCTGGGTATCAGCCAATACAGGATGCCGAAGGTCAACATGCCGTTCCAGCCCAGTCCGCCTACATGTACGTGAGCGATGGTCCAATCCGTAAAATGAGAAATTGCATTGACGTTCTTAAGCGACAGCATCGGTCCCTCGAAGGTGGCCATACCGTAAGCAGTGACGGCTACTACCATGAATTTCAGGATGGGATTCTCGCGGACACGGTCCCAGGCGCCGCGCAATGTAAGCAGGCCGTTTATCATTCCACCCCACGACGGAGCGATCAGCATGACTGAGAAGACGACTCCGAGCGATTGTGCCCAGTCAGGAAGAGACGTATACAACAGGTGGTGCGGACCGGCCCAGATGTAGATGAAGATGAAGGCCCAGAAGTGGATGATGGACAACCTGTAGGAGTACACGGGACGCTCGGCGGCCTTCGGCATGAAATAGTACATCAGTCCGAGGTAAGG
>JBJOMA010000122.1:0-7092 GCA_046052625.1 Bacteroidota bacterium | reverse complement strand
TCCACTGAGTAGCATAAGGAGAGTAAGGAGCCGTCGGGAAGTAGCCCGGCTGTTGCATGCCCTGCGGAATATTCATTCCGTGGTTCGTACCATATCCGTTTTGTTGGACGTAAGAGTTGCTACCGGTCTGACTGCCGGTTCCATTGAATCCGTTGAAGGTAGAGCCGTTGCTGAACGGGTTTACCTGTCCGTTCTGGGTGCGACGAACGGATTGCGTCTCCATCTCGATGGTTGGAGCATCAGTTTCGAATACATTCTCTTTTTTCATGGTACAGTTTTTTAAATGGTTTGAAATAATAGGCCTTGGTGGCGTGCAGAAAAGTAGTTTGTTACGTTTGCCGACCGACAGCGGCTGATTTTGAAGTTATTAACTTTTTTATGCACGACATTTTCCGGAGACGGTAACGACCTCCTGATTAATAAAGGCGAATCCTTATAAAATGGAAATAATGAGGTCGGCCGTCAATGCCGGACCACCCTCGCCTCCAACCCTTGTCTGAGTAGTTCTTCCTGCAATTCGGACGCGGAAGATCGCGATTCGCGGCTACCGTACGCGACCAGGTGGAGTCCCCGCTCATCGGTGTAAGCGGTAGCGTCCGAAAACCCCTGGTCTTTCAGTTGGCGAAGTTGGCGTTCGGCATTGTCCTTCGACTTGAATGTTCCGGCCACAATGTAGTAGGCAGCCTGTCGGGCAGCCGCCTCTTTTACAGGCTGAACGGCATCGGCTGCAGATTCAATTACAGTAGCAGGTTCAACTGCTGGTATAATGTCCTGCTGTATGACCGTTGAAGCAGTAGGAGTGGCGCTGTGTAATTCCGGCAGTTGATCCGCGGAAAGACCGGCATCAACTGTGTAGGTCATTCCGAGGTAATGTTGATAGGTGGCATTGAAAAAAAACCAGCCGATCACCATAAGGGCTAGGAGTACGGTGAATCTGGGAAGAAGATATTGTACGGTGCTCTTTTGAATGACAGTCGTTTCGCCGGTTATCTGAAATACTTGCTGTGCTGTTTCCGTCTCCCATGAATTGAAGCGGATGTTCCGGTGCTGATCCAGATAAAACGCGCCGACCTTCTCGATCAGGTAGGAGCCTTCTGTTTCAAGGCTTTCACGGACCTGTCGCACGAACCCTTCAATCGAGTTCATCGCTTCGTCGTAGGATACGCAATCAGTTTCCGCGATCCGTTCGGCCAGCATACCATCGTTATGTTGCAATGCGGCATGGAACTCGATGTCTGATTCGGATATTTTTTCGGTCTGACTGCTGGTTCGAGCCGCTTCCGGTTTTCCGGTAATGACAAAACAGCCCATTTTTGGTATGATGAGTCGTCGCTCATCGTGTAAAAGCTGTCGGATGTGTTGCTCGACGGTTTGCATGGCTCCGGGTGTCGGTGCCAAGATAGATAAAGTCGGGCGCTTTTTACACCTGAATTACCACTGACGGACTGTTGTAATCAACAGGTTCTGTTCCGCTACTCCAGCGATGTGCGTAGGTTTTTCATCTCCTTTTCCAGGCGGGAGAACTTCTCAAGCAAGTCGTTCTTCGGCAGCCCTTCGTCCGGCAGCTCGCTGCTCAGGTAGTTGCAGAATTTCCAGACTTCCCGCACTTCATTGACCGGAATCTCATACGGCTCGTATTCCGGGTTCAGTGACTTCAGCAGCAGGGTGCGGTTTTTCCGGATCTGATTATAAGCGATCTTGAATACGATGCCATCATCCTGCGTCAGCACCACATAACCGGTGCCATCTTTGATGTCGTTCCAGTTCTCCAGGTATTCACCTATGACATAGGATTTGTCGGGAATCGGAAGCATGGAGTCTCCGCTGATCTGGAACATCCGGTATTTTCTTTCCGAGAAGAGGATGGGAAGCTGGAAGGTGGGAAGTTTCTTGATGAATTCGGGGTCAGCGAATCCGTTTTTATAACCGGCCTTCGCTTTCAACGGCACCACTTCGATGTTCTCCCGGTTCGCGTTGTCGACCGTGGTGGCCAGTACGCGCAGACGTGCACCTGTGACATACACATCGTTTCCACGCTCCAACTCGTTCAGCTGGAAATCCGAAAGCTTGCTCAGGTCGAGCTTGATCATCGTGTCGATCGACACTTTGAAATACTTCGAGAAGGCGATCAGCATGTCCAGTGTCGGATTCTTGATGCTCCCGTTTTCGTAGCTGTTCAGTGTCGAGCGGGTTACGCTCAACTCATTGGCTACGATGTCCTGGGTGCGGTTGCGTCGCTGCCGAAGGAGTTTGATGTTGTTGTTGAAGAACATGGCTGTCCGGTGTTTTTCACTACGTTCTCCGCGCCACCGGACGAAGAATCGTCATCCGATGGCGCAAAGACCGTAGCGCGTCATGGAACAATCAAAAACTGTTTCGCCACAAATATAATGACTATATTATGATCATGCAAGAAGATCGTAATGCAATCAATATTTTAGGTTCCTAGTTGCAAGTTCCTAGTTGCAGGTTGCAAGTTGCGGGTTGCGAGCGTGTCCGCCGGAGCGTAGTGAAGGAGGATTGCGAGTTGCGATCCACTTGGAACCTGGAACCTGATAAGCTCCAAGTTGTAAGCCACCTGGAACCAGATAAGCTCCAAGTTGCAAGTGCCAAGTTGCAAGCCACCTGGAACCTGGAACCTGGAACTAACCACTAACCACCACCCACCATGTCCACCATCGTCCACATGGACCTCGATGCGTTCTTCGTCTCCGTAGCCTGTCTGGAGAACGCCGCTTTGCGCGGAAAACCCGTCATCATCGGCGGCTTCGGTGACCGCGGCGTCGTATCCGCCTGCAGTTACGAGGCCCGTGCCTACGGAGTGCATTCCGCCATGCCGATCCGTCTGGCCCGCCAGCTTTGTCCGGACGCGCTTTTCGTCCGCGGCGATTTCGACCGCTATTCCTACTATTCTGATATCGTCACCGAGATCATCGAGGAGAGCGTACCGCTCTACGAGAAATCCTCCATCGACGAGTTCTACCTCGACCTCACCGGCATGGACCGGTTCTTCGGCTGTTATAAATGGGCGACTGAACTGCGGCAGCGGATTACGCGTGAGACCGGCCTGCCGATCTCGTTCGGACTGTCGCTCAACAAGACCGTTTCCAAAGTCGCGACCGGCGAAGCCAAGCCGAACGGACAGCTCAAGATCGATGCAGGCACTGAAAAGAACTTTCTTGCACCGCTAAGTGTCAGCAAGATCCCGATGGTAGGGGAGAAGACGTATCGCCTGCTTCGCAGCATGGGCGTCGAGCATATCCGTACGCTGCAGGAGATGCCCTTGCAACTGGTCGAGCGCGTGCTCGGCGAGAACGGCAATACCATCTGGAAAAAAGCCAACGGCGTCGACCACTCGCCGGTCGAGCCGTATACGGAACGCAAGTCCGTCAGTACCGAGACTACCTTCGACCAGGATACGATCGACCTGCACCGGCTGCGGAACCTCATCGTAGGGATGACAGAGAAGCTGGCGTTCCAGCTGCGTGCGGAGGACCGGCTCACCTCCTGTGTGACAGTCAAGATCCGCTATTCGAATTTCGATACGCATACGATGCAGTCCCGTATCCCGTACACCGCTGCCGATCATACGCTCATCGACCGCGCCAAAGAACTGTTCGATAAGCTCTACAACCGTCGTCTGCTCATCCGACTCATCGGCGTCCGGTTCAGCCACCTGGCGTCCGGTGGACACCAGATCAACCTGTTCGAAGACAGCGAAACGACCATCCGGCTCTATCAGGCGATGGACAAGCTGAGGGGCCGCTTCGGCGAAAGCGCTGTCCGGCGCGCTGCCGGGATGCGGAGGTGACGGTCAACCGCCAAGTGCCAACTTGAACTTAGCTTGTCGAAGCGCCACCAACTAATCCGTATCTTTGTCTTCCTTAATCCGGTTATTGATGCGCCATTTTTCCTTCCGAATCCGTTTGCCGCTGATGATGCTGTGCTACGTTTGCTGTTCGTTACATTCGAATGCACAGGCGCTGACCGCAAGTCCGGCGCAACTGAATTTCGGTACCGTATTCGAGAACGCACCCGACAGTATCCGCCTCACGTTGATGAATTCGCTTTCCCGTCCGGTACGTGTGACCGGCATGCGGTTTTACACTACCTACGGTGTTCCGGCATTTTCGGCTTCCTCCACTTATTTCACCTTGCCCGCTTCCGGTTCGGCCGACGTATGGATCCGGTTCTCTCCACGCCATAATATCCTGCACAATTCGGAACTGCTCATCGAGAACGACGGACTGCGCGGCGCGTTACGCATCGATCTGTCCGGACAAGGCCGATATTCCAATACGTATTATTCTTCCACGGAGAATCTTTCGGAAGAGCCCCTTAAGAACACGTTTCATGTCCTTTTGGGTAACGGGTACGATACACTCGGCTACGTGGTCGCCCGCGATTCCATGTTCATGCAGATTGACAACAAGGCCCGCAACGGACAGGGAGCGACGCAAAATACCATCGAAAGCTGTTATACCGGTGCACTGGCCGTCGGATACGTAGACCGCACCGACTGTCAGACGTCCTTCAGTTTCAATACGGAGCACACCTTTCCGCAAGGCTTCTTCAGCTCCCTGGAGCCGATGCGATCCGACCTCCACCACCTGTATCCCTGCGACGACCTGTCGAATAACACCAGGGGCAACAATCCGTTCGGAATCGTGAACAACCCTACCTATAGCGACGGAGGGTCTTTGTCCGACGGCAACTTCTTCGAGCCGCGCGATTTCCAGAAAGGCCGTGCTTCCCGTTCGTTGCTCTACTTCGTGCTCCGCTATCAGGATTATGCCAACTTCGTCCAGCCGCAGGAGCCGCTGCTCCGGAATTGGCACGCACAGTTTCCTCCGGATGCCATCGAGCGGCGTCGGAACAATGACATTTTCGCCATTCAGTACAACCGTAATCCTTTTGTGGACTATCCGCAGTTCATCGAGCGTATTCATTCGGTCGTATCCACTTCCGTCGAGCCGGCCGATTCTTCATTGGATGTTTCTGAGGATACCATCGTCTACGGTTATGTGAATGCCGGCGCAACCGCGATTTACTCTTATGTGATTGTCAACGACGGCAACAAGCCTATCGGACTTTCCAATTTCTCCCTTTCACAACCTTCGCTCTTTTCGTTCGTCAGCGGCGGTTCAGCAGTTACCCTGCAGCCCGGCGAAGCCGAGGTCGTCCGTATTTCCGCTACACCTTCCGGAAACGGAGCCGTATCCGCCTATCTGGATTTTTCTACCACGCTTTCCTCCGCTTCAACAGTCACGGTTCCGATTTATCTGAACGACCCGCTCATCAATTCGTTGCCGGACCGCTCGTTACCGACATTTACTATTTATCCGAATCCTGCCTACGACCGCCTGTTCATTCAATCTGAAAATCGCTCGGATTTCGAGGTAAAGCTGACCGACATCACCGGCAGGGCCGTTCTTGTCCGGAGTTTTTTCAATACCAACGTTGCATCGTTGGACATCTCTTTCCTTTCGTCCGGTACCTATTCGCTGACGGTCACCGGACAGGATCTGCTGTTTCACCGCACCCTACTGAAGCAGTAAGTACGTTTCCTTTTTTCTTTCTGCATTCCGGTTTTATTCCGGCAGCAATTTCTTTTCTCTTTATCAGAAAATGACTATTATACAATCAATCAAAATGATTGTAAGGCAATCTGGCGAGATGCAATACGCTTGCAACCTGGAACGGAGAACCGGCAACCACGATACAAGCTCCAAGTTGCAAGTTCCAGGATGCTGGACGCTTGCAACCTGGAACTGAGAGCCTCGACTAAACAAGTTGCGAGTTGCAAGTTCCAAGATGCTGGGCGCTTGCAACCTGGAACGGAGAACCTGCAACCATACACTACCATGCTGCTCAACTGCCATACCTATTTCAGTTTCCGCTACGGGCTCCTGTCCGTCGAGGAACTGTTGGCGGCTGCGCAGCGCAACGGCTTCGAAAAGATCGTATTGACAGACATCAACAATACGTCGGGCGTACTCGATTTCATCCGTCTTGCTCCCGGTTACGGCATAACGCCGGTCGTCGGTATCGAGTGCAGAAGCGAAGGAGTCCTGCGGTATGTCGGTATCGCGCACAACAACGAGGGCTTTCATGAGCTCAATGAATTCCTGACACCTGTCCTCCACAACGTGACCGGATTTCCGGATTCGCCTCCGTATTCCGTCAATGTCAGCTGGATCGTTCCGTTCGAGGAATCCGCCATCGTCCGTTGCCGGTCCGGTGCGGATGTGCGGAAAGGACGTCCGCTTCCGTTCCACATCGGTATACGACCCGATCAGCTGCCCCGCTTACGCATGTCGCAATGGTGTAAGCATGTCGACCGGTTGGTCGCCTGGTGGCCGGTCACTTTCCGCGAGCCGGCCGACCGCGAAGTGCACCGGCTTCTCCGCGCCGTCGACCGGAACGTCCTGTTGAGCCGTATCGACGAGCAGGAACTTGCCGCATGGTACGAAGTCATGCCGACACCCGAACGGCTGACCAAAGCGTTCCGTGATGTTCCGGAGCTTCTGACGAATGCGGCGCGAATGATTGAACATTCCGGCATAGCCTTCGATTTCCGTGAAAGCAAGAACAAGCAGACCTTCTCCGGCAGCCGAACGCTGGACCGTGAACTGCTGCACAAGGAGACCATTAAAGGAATGCAGGATCGCTATGGGACGAGCGACTCCGAGGTATCGGTGCGCGTAGAGAAGGAACTTGCGATGATCAACGACCTTGGATTCGCACCTTATTTCCTGATCAACTGGGACATCGTCCGCTATGCCCGTCAGCGCGGCTATTTCCACGTCGGCCGCGGCAGCGGGGCCAACAGCATCGTCGCCTACTGCCTGCGCATCACCGACGTGGACCCGATCGACCTCGATCTCTACTTCGAACGCTTCATCAACCCGTTCCGCACCAGTCCGCCCGACTTCGACATCGACTTCTCCTGGAAGGACCGCGATGACATCATCGACTATATCTTCCGCCGGCATGGCCGTGAACATGTAGCCTTGCTGGCGACCTATTCGACCTTCCAGTATAATGCCGCAGTCCGGGAACTCGGTAAGGTCTTCGGACTTCCCAAAGCGG
>JBJOMA010000121.1:0-5607 GCA_046052625.1 Bacteroidota bacterium | reverse complement strand
TGGCTGTTGCCTGTGGTGACGGACATGTTTATCTGCTGGATCCGGAAAACGGCGAACTGATCCGTCGGTTTCATGCTCACGGCTTGTCAAGCAATGCCGTCATCTTCGACCCGCAGGGATACAGGATCTTCACCGGTGGGCGCGATGCTCACCTGAACGTGTGGGATGCTTCAACCTTGGAGCAGATCAAGTCCATTCCGGCTCACAATTACGCTATCTACTCCTTCGCATTTTCACCCGACGGACGATTTCTCGCCTCCGCCAGTCGTGACAAGACCGTGAAGCTGTGGGACGTCGAAACGGCTGACTTCCTTCTGCGCATCGACCGAGAGAGGTTCGATGGGCACCGCAACTCGGTGAACAAGGTGATCTGGCTGGACCATCCGAACGGACTTGTTTCCGCCGGTGATGACCGTGCAATCATAACTTGGGAGGTTAAGTCCGCCTGAGGAGCCCCGTCATTGTTTGACGAGGGTCTTTAACGCACTTTTTGATTTGCCGTCAACACGTAAGTGATACACACCCGACGGCCAATCAGCGGTCGATACCACCGTGTCCCATCCTATGATTTCATTTTCCATAATCAGTCTTCCGTCTGCGGAATAGCAGCGCAGAAAATACATTTGACCGGGATCTGCCGTGATAACGACACGGTCCGAGAACGGATTGGGGTAGGCAAGAAACAGCACTGCTGATTCGATTTCGTCAGTGCCGATGAAGATGTTGTAATAATTCCCGAAAGTGGTACTTCCTTTCCGATACCAAATAAGGTCGGTGCGGCAGAGGGGTCCCGCAATGGATCGCTGGTCGCTCTCATACATCACCTCGCCGATGCCGGGAGCGACACTGCGGGAATAAAAAACAGGCTCGAAATGATTCAGCTGCAGGCAGCTGTCGAGCACGTTGTAATAGCCGTGCGTCTCGGTATAGACCGGACGGTTTAAGAAAACGGCAGAGTCCTTGTTCAGCCGGTAAGTGCCGAATCCTCCGATCCATGTAAGTGCCAATGAAGTGTTCTGCTCCGGAACAGCGGAATACAGCGGCCCCATCGGATTCGGATAGGCCACCGTATCGTAGCGGGTGACGGTCAGCGTATCTAGGTGAGGTGCAGGATTCGGGTTGAAGGTGAAGGACTGGTCGATGACCATCCTCGCATAGAAAAGCGTGTCTTGGCTCAAAGAGGGAGCATGCCAGGCGGCAAGGATGCGAACGTACCGATAGGAGGGTGGAGCTGCCGGCCATGGCGGAAAGGACTGGCACGAGGTCACGTATTCGAATTCATCGCCCGGATCGAACGTGTAGATATCGCCCTGTGAAACAGCGGGTATGTTTTCAATCCGTTGCAGTTCGACGTATTCGGGCAAATCAAGGAAAGAAAGCGTCTTGAAAAAGCCGTTCGATTTGCTCAGCCAGAGGGTGCGGTTGTGTAAAGGAGCCAGTGTGTCGATGGCTCCGGAACTATCCAGGGCCGTCAGCCGGAACTCTTTGACGGTGTCAGTGATTCCCGCCACGGTAGCAGTGAAGAAATTGTCCAGCTGGGCGATCACGGATTTGCCATCAGGGAAACTGACGAAGGTCCATTGCGGCGCGAATCCTGCGGTTTGCCAGACAGTCACCGAGTCGCCGGCAAACGTATGTAGCACGGTCTGTCCGGAGGACATTTCCCGTATTTCACGCCCCATCCATCCCGGCCCTTCTTTGTATCCGCAGGCCATGTAATCGATGTTGAAGGTGTCTTTCCAGGAACGGAAGGGGTGCAGGATCGTATCGTTTCCGGCCAGCGTTACGGAATCGATCCTTGTTGCTTTGATGGGGGAGTTCGTGTAATTGTCGAACCAATGAGAAAGTCCGGGGGTCGGACCGCTTCGGTACGTCTCCCGGAAATACTCCGTTCTTGTAGGGTCGAATAACCGGAAGTCTTGTGCCGGAAGCTGAATACTGATAACCAGGCTGATGGCCAGCAGGGTTTTAAAGCCGTTCATGTCTGCAAGATACGACCGCCGGGCCGGGCCGCGCATGATTAATATCGGGCCCACGGGGTAAGACTTCTGCAGGTCTGTAATCATTTTAATATCAGACACTTGACATTTAATAAATTTTGATCGGGTTGACTGACCGGCATGAACATTTTTACCCTTAAAAGATATTTTGGGCTTGGTTTGGAGAAATAGAATAAAATCGTACTTTTGCAACCCCTCGGGGAAAGCCCTTTTCAATACAAAACCCTTAAAATCAAGGAAAAGTGGACGCAGTGAGTTACAAGACGGTTTCATTGAACGAGAAAACCGCAAAGAAAGAATGGGTCGTTATTGACGCTACCGACAAGGTGGTCGGTCGTCTGTCGACGCAGGTTGCCATGATTCTTCGTGGCAAGACTAAGCCCGGTTACACTCCGCACATGGACTGCGGCGACAACGTCATTATCATCAACGCCGGCAAGGTTCGTTTCACCGGCAGCAAGCTGGCTGATAAGGTATACATCCGTCACACGGGTTATCCGGGCGGACAGCGTTTCTCCTCGCCCAAGCAGGTGCTCGGATCTCACCCCGAGCGCATACTGGAGATGGCGGTTCGCGGCATGCTGCCCAAGGGTCGTCTCGGACGTGCCCTGTTCCGTAACCTGCACGTGTACGCCGGCAGCGAGCATCCGCACGCCGGACAGCAGCCCAAGTCCATCAAAATCGCTTAATCAAAGAACTGATTCATAGACGCCATGATCCATACCATCGGCAGAAGAAAGACCTCCATCGCCCGTGTTTATATCACTCCGGGTAACGGCAACATCACGGTGAACGACCGTGACTACAAAGTTTATTTCCCGGTAGGACCGCTGCAGTATGTTTGTACGCAGGCCCAGTCCGTCGTCAACGCCGTGAATACTTACGACATCACGGTGAACGTGATGGGCGGAGGGATCCGCGGACAGGCGGAAGCCATCCGTCTGGGCATCGCCCGTGCGCTGGTGAAGGCCAACGAAGAGAACAAATCGCCCCTCCGCAAAGAAGGGCTCATGACGCGTGACCCCCGTATGGTCGAGCGTAAGAAGCCCGGTCAGCGTAAGGCACGTAAGCGTTTCCAGTTCTCCAAGCGCTAATCCTCATCCACAGAATACTCACGCATCAGCCATATATTCAATGTCTAGAGTAACGTACCAAGAACTCCTCGATTCAGGCGCACACTTCGGTCACCTGAAGAGCAAGTGGAACCCCAAGATGGCCCCCTATATTTTCATGGAGGCCCGCGGAATCCACATCATCGACCTCAACAAGACGGTCGCCAAGATCGATGAGGCCGCCGCCGCCCTCAAGCAAATCGCCAAGTCGGGCAGGAAGATCCTTTTCGTCGCCACCAAGAAGCAGGCTAAAGAGATCGTCGCTAATGCTGCAGGCCGTGTAAACATGCCCTACATCGTTGAGCGCTGGCCCGGCGGAATGCTGACCAACTTCGCCACCGTCCGTAAGTCGGTGAAGAAGATGGGCCAGTATGAGAAAATGGAAACCGACGGAACGTTCTCCAACATCTCCAAGAAGGAGCGATTGATGATCACCCGTGCCAAGGCAAAGATGGAGCGTTTCCTGGGAAGCATCTCCGATCTTTCCCGTCTTCCGGCTGCCGTATTCATCATCGACCTGAACAAGGAGCACATCGCCGTTGCGGAGGCTCATAAACTGAACATCCCCACTTTCGGTATCGCCGATACCAATACGGATCCCACGCAAGTCGATTTCGCCATCCCGGCCAACGACGACGCTACCAAGTCCATCGCTCTAATCATGGAAACCATGGTGAAAGCCATCGAAGAAGGCCTTTCCGAGCGTAAGACGGACAAGGACATGGACAAGGAGAAAGAGGAAGAGGAGTCTGAAGTGGAAGCCGGAGACGGCCCTGCAGCATCAGCCGATGCCGGAGCAGAAGCCTGATCAATAATCAATAACCAATTACCTGTACCAACGAATTACGATGTCAACGACTGCTATTAGTGCTGCCGATGTGAATAAGCTCCGCCAAATGACCGGTGCGGGCATGATGGATTGCAAAAAAGCGCTTACCGAGACCAACGGTGATTTTGAAGCCGCTATCGACCTCCTTCGCAAAAAGGGCCAGAAGATCGCTGCCAACCGCCAGGATCGTGAAGCCAAAGAAGGATATGTTTTCGGCAAGATTTCCGGTGATGCCAAGCACGGCGCCATCGTAGCAATCTGCTGTGAGACCGACTTCGTAGCCAAGAACGCTGATTTCGTCAAGTTCGGCGAGTCCATCCTGGACCTTGCCATGAGCAAGATGCCGGCCAGCAAGGAAGACCTGAAAGCGTTGTCCCTCGGTGCCACGACGGTTGCGGAAGCATGCGTGGAGCAGATGGGTAAGATCGGTGAAAAGATCGAAGTGGTCGATTACCAGTTCGTGAACGCCGAAAAAGTCATCGCTTACAATCACCCCGGCAACAAGCTCACCTCGATGATCGGATTTAATACGAACGTATCCGACGAAGTGGCGAAAGACGTCGCTATGCAGGCTGCCGCCATGGCCCCTGTTGCTGTCGATAAGGACGATGTGGATCCTAAGATGTTGGAGCGTGAGATGGAGATCGCCAAAGACCAAGCCCGTCAGGAAGGTAAGCCGGAAAACATGATCGAAAAGATTGCCACGGGCAAGGTGAACAAGTTCTATGTCGAATACACCCTGTTGAACCAGGAGTTCATCAAGGACGACAAGAAGACCGTCCGCCAGTACCTTGAAAGCGTCGACAAGAACATCAAGGTCACCGCGATGAAGCGGATCAAGATCGGTTAATCGACCAAAGTCATTCAGAACAGGCCTGCAGGAATGCGGGCCTTTTTTTGTCGCTAGTCCCCTTCGACAGGCGTCGCCCCGAGTTTTTCGAGGGGTTCAGGGTTAGTCGGTAGTCGGTAGTCGGTAGTCGGTAGTCAGTAGTCGGTAGCCGGTGGTCAGTCTTCCCCTTGCCACTTGGAACCTGGAACCAGCCACCAACCACTAACCACCAACCCATTTTTTTGCTACTTTCGTCCTTCGATGAAGTACAAACGCATCCTGCTGAAATTGAGTGGTGAATCCCTGATGGGCGATAAGGAGTTCGGTATCGACCATAAGCGTCTCAAGGAGTATGCCCAAGAGATCAAAGCCATCGTAGACCAAGGTGTTGAAACGGCGGTTGTCATCGGCGGGGGAAATATCTTCCGCGGAGTCGGCAACGACAGTGACGGAGCCATCGACCGTGCGCAGGGAGACTATATGGGAATGCTCGCCACCGTGATCAATTCCATGGCACTGCAAAGCGCATTGGAAGGGATCGGTGTAAAGACCCGCCTTCAGTCGGCCATCAAGATGGAGCAGATCTGTGAACCGTACATCCGCCGCAGGGCTGTCCGTCATCTGGAGAAAGGCCGTGTGGTGATTTTCGGTGCAGGCACCGGAAACCCATACTTCACCACCGATACGGCCGCTTCCCTGCGCGCCATTGAGATCCATGCGGAGGTTATCCTGAAAGGGACACGCGTCGACGGCATCTACAACGCCGACCCGGAAAAACACAAGGACGCCGTCAAATACACCACTGTCACCTTCGATGAAGTCTACGAGAAGGGATTA
>JBJOMA010000120.1:0-7366 GCA_046052625.1 Bacteroidota bacterium | reverse complement strand
CGTCAGCAATAGTTTCAGCGAATCTGGAACACGGCTTCCCAATAATGACAGGATGCCGATTGCGAAAGCGATATCAGTCGCCATCGGTATTCCCCATCCGCTCTCCGTGGATTCGCCACGGTTGAATAACAGATAGAAAAGTGCCGGTACAAGCATACCGCCGATCGCCGCAGCGACGGGAAGCGAGGCGCGCCGGAAGGAGGAGAGCTCACCTGAAAGGACTTCACGTTTGATCTCAAGTCCGACCAGCAGGAAAAAGACCGCCATCAACAGGTCGTTCGTGATGTGGAGCGGAGATGCAGGCAAATGAAAGGTTGCCGGTAATTCAAAGAGATTGGTTTCCCAGAAATCGCAGTACGCATCCGACCACGGGCCGTTGGCTGCTGCAATTGAAAATACCGTGCAGAGTATCAGTATGACTCCTGTCGCCTTCTGGCTGTTGAAAAAGATCCGGAAGGCCTGACGCAGTTTCATTTCGTCGGTTTCGGCTCTGCGTTTATAGGCATCTCCGACCAATCGGCGATGAACAGATTCGTGTCGCGCGTGCCATTATTGTTCCGGTTGCTGGAAAACACGAGGTGCTTGCCGTCGCGCGAAAAGACAGGAAACGCGTCGAATACCTTATCGTAGGAAATTTGTTCCAGTCCTGTGCCGTCGGTATTGATCAGCCAAAGGTTGAACCGGTAGCCCTTGCGTACGTGATTACTGGAAAAGATGATCTTCTTTCCGTCCGGCGTGAAATAGGGCGCCCAGTTGGCACCACCCAGATTCGTCACCTGCTTCAGGTCCGTACCGTCTACATTGCAGGTGAAGAGTTCCATATCCGTAGGCATCACCAGACCCTCGCTCAGTAACTGCTTATATTCGGCAACGGCCTCCGGCGTTTTAGGCCTTGATGCCCGGAAGACCAGCTTCGAACCATCTGGCGAAAAGAACGCGCCACCGTCGTAACCGAGTTCGTTAGTCACCTGGTGCACATTACTGCCGTCAATATCCATGACATACAAGTCGATATCACCATTACGGACAGAGGTGAATACGATCTTGTCGCCTATGGGACTTACTGTCGCTTCTGCATCGTAACCTGGAGTATCGGTCAGCCGCTTCCGGATGTTTCCCCTAAGGTCAGCCACGACGATATCGAAATCGGGATAAAGCGCCCAGACATACTTGTGGTCTGCACGCGGAGCAGGTTTCGGCGGACAGGAATCATTACCGAGGTGAGTCGTTGCGTACAGGATCAATGAATCGCCGGGGAGGAAATAGGAACAGGTGGTGCGTCCCTTTCCGGTGCTGACCAGTTTGGGTTTAAAATCATCGATACCGGAATAAAAGATCTGATCGCAGGAAACCTGGTAGGCCGGATTGGTCATCTGAAAGACCAGGCTGTTGTTGTCGAAACTGAAATAAGCTTCAGCATTGTCCCCCCCGAAGGTCAATTGCCGCACGGAAGAGAAGTGCCGCTCTTCAGTAAAATGGACGGTGGAATCAGACTGCGCTGAAAGCGGGCTTGCCCCGATCAATAGCCCGATAAGAACAATGAAAGAAATGTGATTTTTCATGGCAGGTTGCAAAGGTAGGGAACAGAACGTTTATTCAATCGACTAACATACTGCTGATTTAGTAGTTTTGTGCTCCATTAAAACGCTAACTATGAAGCTGACTGCCCGTTATTTGTCCGTCCTGTTATTTGCCGGACTCCTCCTGAATGCCTGTAAATCTTCCGTAAAGGATTCCGAAATACAGGATGATTTCATCGCGGCTTGGATCGATACTACTTTGCATCCGGGAGATGATTTTTTCCGATATGCCACCAATAACTGGATGAAGGCTAATCCAATTCCGGATGCTGAACGCCGTTGGGGAATCGGAAATCTGGTGCAGGAAGAGGTTTTTGCGAAATTGAAAGGCATCAG
This sequence comes from Bacteroidota bacterium, assembly GCA_046052625.1. GTDB lineage: Bacteria > Bacteroidota > Bacteroidia > AKYH767-A > 2013-40CM-41-45 > Pollutiaquabacter. Next base: position 5,450 of record JBJOMA010000120.1, on the reverse strand, counting down.
TGAAGAGGCCGCAGCTGATCTCACAGCGACCGATGGCAGCAACCGGCAGCGTATCGGAGCCTTCTGGTCTTCCGGTATGGATTCTGCAACGATTGATTCTCTTGGAATTTCACCGTTGCGGGAAGAACTGTCCGCCATAGATGCCATCGCCGGACCCAAGGACCTTGTAAGCGTCGTCGCTCGGCATCAGATCATCGGCGGTTCCCCGCTTTTCCAGCTGGCGCCCTATCAGGATGAGATGAACAGCGAAAAGGTGGTACTTCACTTCTATCAGGGTGGCATCGGCCTTCCGGACCGTGACTATTATTTCAATACCGACCAGCGTACAGTCACCGTCCGTAAGGAATACCTGATTCATCTGGTAAACATGTTCCGCCTGATGGGTGAGGATTCTTCCACCGCTCTTCGCCACGCCAATTCTACTATGAAACTCGAAACGGCGCTTGCACAGGTTTCCCGTAAACTGGAGGATCTGCGCGACCCTTATGCGAATTACCACAAACAAAGCGTTAGCGAATTCACTTCCCGACACCCGGTGTTTAACTGCCGTTCACTGATGGATGAAATGGGGCTGAAAAAGGTGGATACCGTCATCATCGGCCAGCCGGAATTCTTCTCATTCGTCGACCGTGCTCTCAGGCAGACAAGCCTGGACGACTGGAAGGCATACCTCCGTTGGAATCTGGTCAGCAGTTTTTCGGGCCAGCTGGGAACTTCGTTTGAACAGGAGCATTTTCGTTTTTACGGTTCCATACTCACCGGCACCAAGTCCCAGCGTCCTCGCTGGAAACGCATCCTGAATCAGGAGGAGGATTTTCTTGGGGATGCCCTCGGTCAACTCTATGTGGAGCGTTTTGTCTCCCCTTCGATGAAGGACCGTTATCAGCGTTTGGTAGGCAGCATGATGGAGACGTATCGCGAACATATCGTACAGCTCGATTGGATGAGTCCTTCCACTAAGGATAAAGCCTTGGCAAAACTTTCCAAGGTGACCAGTAAAGTCTGTTATCCTGATAAATGGAAAGACTATTCGACACTTAAATTGGAAAGGGGAGCTTACCTTAAAAATGTCATGGCATGTCGAAAGTGGCAATTCGATTATCTTACCGCCAAGCTGTTCAAGCCTGTCGACCGCACCGAATGGGAGATGACACCGCAGACGTACAATGCCTACTACAATCCCTCCAACAATGAGATCGTTCTGCCCGCAGCCATCTTCCTGATTCCTGGTCTTCCGGATTCCCTCGCCGATGATGCCATCATTTACGGCTATGCGGCTGCCTCAACGATCGGTCACGAAATCACACATGGTTTTGATGATCAAGGGCGCCAGTTCGACCCCGCCGGTAATCTCACCAACTGGTGGCTGCCGGAGGATTCCACCCGCTTCTATGCAAGGGCTACAATGCTGGTCAAGCAATTCAGTGATTACGTCGTGCTGGACAGCCTGCACGTGAACGGAGAAGCTTCTTTGGGAGAGAACATCGCCGACCTGGGCGGTGTTGTGATCGGACTGGACGCTTTTAAAAAGACCGAACAGTACAAGAAAGGGGAGAAGATCGACGGATTATCCCCCTTGCAACGCTACTTCCTCGGATATACATTAGGCTGGTTGGGACATTCACGAGATGCTTCCTTGGCCAACCAGGTAATGACCGACGTCCATGCGCCGAACTTCCTGCGGGTGAACGGTCCTTTCAGCAACGTCCCCGAGTTCTACGATGCCTTTGGGATCAAGGAAGGGGACGCGATGTGGCGTCCGGATTCGTTGCGTGTCCGGATCTGGTGAGACGAGGCTTAGTATCCGAAGATCTTCAACTCGTACTCTGATCCGGATTCCGTCAATTTGTCCGGACGTGTTGAAGACAGTTTCAGTTCGAATTTGCCGCCGGACACAAGGATCCCTCTCCACTCGACCGAGGGTTCCGGGGAGAAATTCCTTTCGCCCTGCAGCAACTCCAGCCGGAGTGTGGTGTCCGCCGTTATCAGCCGTAATCCGATCTTCTTGGCAGAAGGTAGTGTTGCGTCGTGCTTACGTTCGACTTGCTTGGAAGACAGGGTTCCGATGTACCCGGTCAGCACTTCCTCCTGAGGCGCAAGACCGAACGGTACTTTCCGGTAAAGATGTTCCCCGTCGGAACCTGACAGGGACATGCGATCAGCTTCGATTGAAACTAACTTGTACGAAACACTCATCGTGTCGGCAGTCCCGGCTACTGTCCGAAACGTAAGGCTGTCGAGTCCATTCAGAGTCCATTCGCCGGAGGTTTCAAATCCTACGAGTTCCAGCTGACCGTTCGGTTGTAGAAAAAAGCCTGAATTGGTAAGCGTCGAATTGCTGTCAAGACTCCACAATCCCGGTAAAAGGTTCATGGGAGCGGATGATTCACTTTGATCGCTTTTGGTTGACTTCCGGTTGTCAGCGCAGCTGAATAGGATCAGCAATAGGGAGAAGGTGAGCGTGGATCGTATCATGGTTTCAGAAGGGCATGCGTGCCATCGGTGCAATGGAAAGTGGAGCGAATTCCCCGGCAAGGAATTTGAATCTACCGGCCATGGCTATCATGGCGGCGTTATCAGTACAATATGCAAATGGCGGAATGAAAACATTCCAACCGTTTTGTTTGCCGACTTCGGTCAATTCCTTACGGAGACCGCTGTTGGCGCTAACACCACCTGCGATACAGACATCGCGGACGCCGGTTTGCTCAACAGCCAGTGCCAGTTTTTCCAGCAGAATCCGGATGATGGTATGTTGCAGAGATGCGCAGATGTCAGGCAGCAAAAGCTCGAATTGCTCTCCTTCTTTCTTTCGCTGCTCACCGATGAAATTGATGAATGCTGTCTTTAGTCCGCTGAAACTGAAATCAAGTCCCGGGATGCGAGGAACCGGAAAACGGTAAGCCATCGGATTGCCGGATTGGGCGTAACGGTCGATCAACGGTCCGCCGGGATAGGGTAGCCCAAGGATTTTAGCGGCCTTGTCGAATGCTTCACCGGCCGCATCGTCCAAGGTTTGTCCGATGACACGCATTTTGAGTGCTGACTGCACTAGCACCAGTTGGGTGTGTCCGCCGGAAACGGTCAGGCAGATGAACGGAAAGGAAGGGACCGGTTTTAGTCTGCCGGGTTCTTGAATGAAATGGGCCAACACATGACCCTGCATATGGTTCACCTCCAGCAGGGGAATCCCCAAGGCGAGCGAAATGGATTTGGCGAAGGACACCCCGACCAAAAGAGATCCCATCAGTCCGGGCCCGCGTGTAAAAGCGACCCCATGAAGGTCATTTTTCGTTATTTTTGCTGAATTGAGGGCTTCTTCCACCACCGGCACGATTTTTTGCTGATGGGCACGGGAAGCTAGCTCGGGGACGACGCCGCCGTACAGGCGATGTACAAGATCCTGACTGGCGACGACGTTAGAAAGAACGGAATCGTTCCTTAATACGGCGGCTGAAGTCTCGTCACAGGAGGATTCGATTCCCAGTATGAAGAGGTCTTTTTCAGTCACAATACAGAATGATTGAGTAATATTAACTCCAGTTCCCAAAATTATCAAAAAACCGCTTCGCATATTCCTCTGGTCCGTCGGGATTCCTCTCTTCCTGATCGGGTTGCTTTTCCTGGCGGTCCAGACCGATGGCTTCCAGACCTGGCTGGCGAAGCGACTGACTGCCTACTTGTCAAAAGAGACCGGTACCACCATCACGGTCGAACGGGTGTCCATCCGGTTTTTTCAAAGCGCCGTCCTCAAAGATGTTAAGGTCTTGGACCGACAAGGCGAAACACTTTTCCGTTTTGAAGAGATCGGTGTCAACCTGCGTGACATTTCCACCAAGGAAAAGATCCTTGACATTTCCAAGCTTACGCTTCGTAAAGGAGTATTCAACCTGGTGCATCTGCAGGGCGATGCACATGATAACCTGATGTATTTCCTTGAGTATTTCAGTTCAACCGATACCCTTGATACGGTACCGTCGCCCTGGAAAATCACTGCAACCTCGCTAGAACTGGAAGATTGTAGTTTTCGCTACGATGATTTCAATGAACCGGCTCAATCGTTCGGAATAGACTTCAGCCATTTAGCCCTTGAAAAGATCAACGGAGATTTTCATGACATCCATTTCATCAATGATTCCATCTTTGCCCGGCTGGACCGTATTTCCTTTAAAGAAAAGAGCGGTTTCCTGTTGGATGAATTCTCCGGTGATGCAATGGTCTCCGGTTCGAAGATCCGAGTGAAAACGGTCTCTATCAGAACCCCGCAGACCGATATTCACGGAGATGTGGAGTTCGCGTACGGCTCATTTCTCGATTTCAATGATTTCATCGACAGCGTACAGTGGCGCGGGGATTTCAAACCGTCATTGGTGGATTTTCATGACGTAGCACTTTTCGCACCCGATCTGGAAGGCCTGGATAAATCAGTACGACTTTCCGGTCGCTTCAAAGGGAATGTCCGAAAGTTCCAAGGGAAAGATGCCCGTCTAGATTGGGGTACTGGCTCGCATTTTACCGGTGATATCCGTTTCACCGGTCTTCCGGAAATCGACGATACCCACCTTGATGTAAAAGCCGACGAGCTGGTGACGACTACCGCCGATCTGCAATGGATCCCGCTTCCTCCGTTTAAAACGGGAGGAACGTTGTCATTGCCGGACAACCTGGATTGCCTCGGGGAGATGAGATTCAACGGACATTTCAACGGATTCTTCTCGGACTTTGTCGCTTACGGAAACGCAACCACGGCTATCGGCTATGTTTCCATGAACATCAACCTGAAACGGGAGCCGAAGATCGATTCTTACAGTTACCGAGGTGAAATCGGCACGAATAATTTCGACGTCGGTCGGCTTACGCAGACGCCGCATCTGGGACGAATCACGATGCTGACCGATGTAAAGGGAATAGGTTTCAGGATAAAAGACCTGAACACCGACCTTGCCGGTAAAGTGGAAGTCGTGGAATACAACGGCTATCCTTATCGTAACATCGACGTCAACGGACACATCGCAAAGAAGCTGTTCAACGGATCCGTCGATATTCGTGAACCTGAGGTGGATTTCACTTTCGGTGGTACCATTGATCTTCGAAACGAGGTGCCTGTCTTCGACTTCACAGCAGATGTCCGGCATGTCGAACTTCAACGCCTGAACTTCCTCGCATTGACCGAACCGTATGTGCTTCGGACCTCCGTCTCCAGCCGGTTGACCGGTCGTACCATCGATGAACTTTCAGGCACGGTTTCCTGTTCTGATAATTTCCTTCAGGTAGGGAACCGGATGTACCACTTGAACCGTATGAGTTTCATGGCCGGCGGTAACAAAACGACGGGGAGAAAATTAGAGTTGGATTCGGATATACTTGATGCCGTTCTGGAAGGTGAATTCGAGCTGGCTTCGCTTCCTGCAGCCTTTCGTGAAATCATTCCGCGTTATCTGCCGAATGTA
>JBJOMA010000119.1:0-7936 GCA_046052625.1 Bacteroidota bacterium | reverse complement strand
TTGGCACCTCGCAATGCATCGAGAATCTGCTTTGCCTCGACTGCGTATGCCTTTCTCTTGCTAAGACCCCATGTTGAAGGGGGCCGCTGTAAATTAGTAATCCGGTCGGCCAGCTTGACGCACCAGATTTCACGCGGCTGCCGTTTGATGCGTTCAAGGCTGTCTATCATCTTATCTGCCTTGGTCAGCCTCTTATTTTTCTTCTTCGTCAGTGCTGCAACACCATCGGCGACCTCGCTGCCGAATTTATTTTTTAATGCCGATTTGCTCGTACCTGTATCTTCCAACGTGTCGTGCAGCAAGGCAACCTGAACGGCTAATTTCAGGTCCATCCTTTTCATGTAGCCGGCGGCAGCCAACAGTTCCATCGCCACATTGCTCAGATGCAACAGATAAGGAAGATTTGTTCCGGGCACCTTTTGATGATTCGCACCGTGCCGCTCGGCGGCAAAACGGATAGCGAATTGATAAGCATCCTGTACATTTTCAATGTTGTCCTTCATATAATACAGAGCCGTTGTGACATCGGTCTCTCAAAGCGAATGTAATCATACCACAGACCGATCTCAGGTAAATATGGGTCATAATGGGTAACCACACCTATATTACTTATGGCGATAGCGACTCAGAAACGTAGTTTCCCGAATTGGAGCAGGAACATATCAACCGGGGCATATTGCAAGTGTTTGTGGGAATAGTCCTTTTCAGGATTTTAAAAGGAGGATTTCCGAACAGAATCGAAGATTGATCAGGCGGAAAACGGGGTAGATGGAAAATTCTCAACCGTCTTCTGAAAAAACACCTGAACAATCGGGGGATATACGGTGTTATAATTGCCAAAACCAAAACAACCAACGCTTATGGAACACTTAGTCATTGCGAACGACAATTATGTCGCATTCACGTTCTTCATCGGAACGATGGCCATGATGGCCGCATCAGTATTCTTTTTTCTTGAGTTGAACAACACCTCTAAACAGTGGCGTACTTCTGTATTGGTGTCCGGATTGATTACGTTCATCGCAGCAGTACACTACTATTACATGCGCGGTTACAATCTGGAGACGGGCGATTCGCCGACCTTCTTCCGTTATGTCGACTGGCTGCTGACCGTTCCGCTGATGTGTGTCGAGTTCTATCTGATCACCAAGAAAGCCGGTGCAAAAGAGAGCCTCCTTTGGAAAATGATCTTCGCTTCCGTGATCATGCTGGTCACCGGATACTGGGGTGAAGCCGGTCTGGGCAATGCTACGGTATGGGGAACCATCAGTGCCATCGCTTATTTCTATATCGTGTACGAAGTATGGATGGGTGATGTCAAGAAACTTGCTACCAGTGCAGGAACAGCTGTAGCCAGTGCCAACTCCGCTCTGGGCTGGTTCGTATTGGTCGGCTGGGCGATCTATCCCCTCGGTTACCTCGCCGGTACCGCCGACGGACAGTGGTATTCAGCTTTCGGAAATCTCGGTCTGAACATGGACATCATCTACAACATCGGTGATGCAGTCAACAAGATCGGTTTCGGTCTCGTTATCTATTCCCTCAGCCGCAAAGAAGCCTGATAATATTGAACAGTAAAAGGGGGTCCTAGAGACCCCCTTTTCATTTTCACCCGCCACGTGGCACTCATCCAACTGACCTCCTCTTCTTTCGGTAAACCGACATGGAAGAATCTGTTGCGGACGAATCCGGCTGCAGTCGTCTCGGTTGGATTTTTTCTTTTGTATTCCCTTTCCGAAACCGCAGCAACGAAGCTTTCATTCCTTTTCCTTGCCGGCGGATTCATATTTCCGGGGATGACACATGGTTCGCTGGATTTCCAGATCATGAACCGTTTCATGGGAAAACGCTGGTCGAAAGCCGCTACGCTTTCACTCTACCTTTTTTTGGTAGCTGCACTCCTTGTAGCCTGGTGGTTGGCGCCTACCGCGGTATTCCTTCTTTTTCTTTTCAACTCCGCATATCATTTCGGAGAAACGGACCTCCGAAGTTTATCCGCTGCAAAGATCATAATGAAACCGATCTACGGAGGACTGCTCCTTTCATTCCTGTTTATTTCTCACTACCGGGAAACAACCGATTACATGCAGTCTTTCGGACTGACACTTCCCGCTGCTGATGAAGGGATCCTGCTTGCATCCAGCGGAGTGCTGCTTGCCTTACTAGCGTCCGTGTTGGCCTTCAATGGACGAAAATCAACTGTGTGGGATACGGTACTTGCACTTGGCATCGGTATGACGTTGCCGTTGGTCCTTGCCTTCGGCATCTATTACATACTCGTTCACAGCCGCACTGCCTGGAAAGACCTGGGAACAGAGCTTCAGCTCGAAGATCCGGTCATGCTGCGAAAAGCGGCACCTTTCACCATCGCCGGGTGCCTGTTCATGGCCGGAACCTATTGGCTGATGGGCAACAATGTTGCTTTGCCCGATCAACCGGTCGTGCTGATAGTAGCCGGTCTTGCGGCCATCACCTTGCCGCACACGATCGCAATGGCGTTGCTGTACCGGTCCGCCGGCAGCCGACCGACGGAGGTTAACGATTAGCATTTCTACCCTTAGATTTCGGGGGGCACACCCGTGCTCTCTTTAGCCGACTTGCCATTCATCAGAATTTCACGCTGTGGAATTTACTGCCGTCGTATCTGCATACGAAATCGCCGTTGATTAAAAACCAAAGATCGCCCGTCCTGTCTTTGAATATTGACCGGATGGAATTCCCGGGTAGTCCGTCACGGACGGTATAGTTGGTTAGTGACTTCCCGTCGTATTTCCACAGTCCGCAATCGATTGTTCCGATCCAGAGATTTCCCTCCGCGTCCTGATTGATGGACCATACTCGAGCCATCGTGCCGGGCCGTTCGGTCTGAAGGTGCCCTTTCAGGAAATCCGGATTTCCCAACCCTCTCTCTTCTGTAATATTCGAAAGGTTCTTCCCGTCGTACCGATACAATCCCCCACCGTTATTCCCGAACCATAGATTGCCGGACCTGTCTTCGAAAATCGCCCTGACAGCAGGCCCCGCAAGATCCTTTTCGGTCAGGTAGGTGATGGTCTTCCCATCATACCGACAAACACCTTTCGACTGCGTACCGAACCAGACGTTTCCGGACCTGTCTTCAAGCGTTGAGTATATCCGATAGGGACGGCTATTATCCGGGTAAGTAGATTGATCATCCGATGGATGAATTGAAAAAGTGATCCAGCAATTTCCATCGAACAGACATGCATCATCCGTACGATTGAAGAATACAGACCCCTTAACTTTTCGCAGTTGTCCGGGATAGGCGAACTTCAAAAAATTTGTTTGATCCGAAAATCGATTCCCGTCGAAGCGATAAATCCCGTCCCGCGTCGCGAACCAAAGATGTCCGTTGTTGTCCCCCTGTATGGCTTGTACATACATGCAACCCAAGCCGTCCTTCTCAGTAAAATGTAATATCTCTCTCCCGTCATACCGATAGACGCCATCGCCGTTACTGGCGAACCAGTATACTCCCTGTTTATCCTGGAATATCTGTCCGATTTCCTTACCGATACCTGTGACCTTCTCTCCGATAGTCGAGGGTGATTCCTTTCCGGCACGACTTACCGAAACTTGTGGTACCGCTTCTTGGCAGGAAAGCAGCAGGACTGTTGATTGAAAAAGTAGAGCAGCGGTTTTCAGCAGAGCCTTCATGATTGCTTCGAAACGGCTTCATTTATTTTCCCCGAAGGGTATTGATTTCCGGTATTAATAAACCGGAACATCGATCACTGAAAGAGCGCCTTCAGCTCTGTCGCCTCCTCCGGCTTCATCTTGCCACCGAGGATGAGCGACAGTTGGCGGCGGCGCAGCGCCCCGTCGTACCGCTTTTTTTCCTCGTCTGTTTCCGGCAACAACTGAGGAACATTGATCGGATTTCCCAACTGGTCGACGGCTACGAACGTATAGATCGCCTCGTTGCATTTCTTTTTCTCGCCGGTCGTGTTGTTCTCCACCCATACGTCGATGAAGACTTCCATGGAAGAGGTGAATGCACGGGAAACCTTTGCCTCCATCGTCACGATCTCTCCCAGCCTGATCGGCTGGTTGAAGGAAACGTTGTTGACCGAAGCGGTGACCACCACCCTGCCGCAATGCCGGTGCGCGGAGATAGCAGAAGCGATGTCCATCCAGTGGAGCAGCCTCCCTCCCATCAGGTTTCCGAGGGTATTCGTGTCGTTGGGTAACACCATCTCGGTGATGACGGCCAGCGATTCTTTTGCGGTCTTCGTTTTTGCGGACATTGAATCTGTTTTATCCGCGGGCGGATCAGTGGACCCTTTTCAGGTTCAGCTCGCCGACGGGATTGATGATAAGCGGAACCTTCTCGATCGTAACCGAACTGGTGTCGAGTCCGAAGGCGCGCTCTTCGGATAAGGACAATCGCTTGAATAGGAAATACGTATCCAGGATGATCTTCTCGTAAAACGGCAGTTCGTTCTCGTACGAGAGGTATTTCTCCATGACCACGAAACGGAAATCGCCGATGAGGTTCTTGCGACCCAAGGATTCGTAACGCGAAGTGATATCCACCTCGAAGTTGCGCACCATTTCCTCCACAACTCGGCGGAACATGAGGTTGATGCGCGGTTCCACGCGGAAGCCGAGACGGAAGTCGATGCGGATGATGTTGCTCTTCAGCAGGGGCGTGACCTGGTACTCCATGGTATACGGCTCGTCCATGACATCCACGTGCACAAACCAGTACATGTCGGCCCGCTTCGGCTGTTTCTGCAGGATGGAATAGATCACCTTCGCCTCTATCTCCTCCTTCATGTTGGCCGATGTCAGGTATACGAGGTGGGTCGCATATTTGGGAATCGAGAAGTCATGACTCAGATCGCGTAGCAGCGGCAGGTATTCCTTGACCTTTACGAACTCGACGAAGCGGTTTCGGATCTTACGCGCCTTGTACCAGGCCCACATGATGTAGATCATGAAGAGACTGATGACCATGCTGACGTAACCGCCGTGGATGAATTTGCTCAGATTGGCGACGAGGAAGGAGAATTCGATTGTAGCGTAGGTGATGATGAATAACGCGATCGACCAGACCGGATACCTCCGCAGCTGCAGGTAAAAGACCAGCAGCGTGGAGGTCATGATCATGTCGATGTTGATGGTAAGTCCGTAAGCGGCTTCCATGCTGGATGCTTCCCGGAAATACAATACGACGCCGACACATCCTGCATACAACAGCCAGTTGATCGACGGTATGTAGATCTGCCCTTTAAGGTCGGTCGGATATTTGATACGGACACGCGGCCAGAAGTTCAGGCGGATCGCCTCGTTGATCAGCGTGAAGGAGGCGCTGATCAACGCCTGGCTGGCAACTACGGTGGCGCCGGTGGCGACAATGATACCGATCCATCGGAATCCGTCCGGCATCATGGAATAGAAGGGGTTGCGTTCAGCCAATTGAGAGCCGTCCTGATGGAGTAGCCATGCCCCCTGTCCGAAATAGTTGAGGAGGAGTGTCAGCTTGACGAAGCCCCAGCTGGCGCGGATGTTCTTCCGACCGCAGTGACCCATATCTGAGTAGAGGCCCTCCGCTCCTGTCGTACAGAGAAAGACCGCTCCCATCAGCCAGAAGCCATGCGGATGTTCAACAAGGAGTTGGTAGGCGTAATATGGGCTCACCGCCTTGAGCACTTCGGGTGCTGTTGTGATGGCCAGTACGCCGAGTGTTCCTATCATTAGGAACCAGGTGAGCATCACCGGACCGAAGAAGCGTCCGACGAATTTGGTACCGAACTGTTGGATCATGAACAGCGCGGTGATGATCGCAAGGACGATCGGAACCGTGTTTATCTCGGGGTCGAAATAACGGAGGCCTTCTATTGCAGATGAAACGGAGATAGAAGGTGTGATGACACCGTCTGCAAGCAGCGCCGCTCCGCCGATGATGGTGGGAAGCACCAGCCAGGTGACCTTGGTGCGGCGCACCAACGTATATAATGAAAAGATCCCGCCTTCACCTTTGTTATCGGCACGAAGTGTAAGTACGACATACTTCAGTGTGGTCTGAAGCGTAAGCGTCCAGAAGATGCAGGAGATGCCGCCGAGTACCGTGTCAGCATTGATGGATTCCGTGCCGACGATCGCTTTCAGCACATACAACGGAGAGGTCCCGATGTCCCCGAAGATAATTCCCAGTGTGACCAACAACCCGCCAAGGGTGACGCGATTCAGTGATGACGAGCTCAAGCAGTTGGATTGGGTGCGCAAAGTTATACAATGACTGACGACGTATGATCAATCACGCGTTAAATATTCCGGATAACAGACTGGGTGCCACTGTAGACCGTCCGCGCTTGCTTTACTCACGCTTCTTTATTATCTACCTTTGCAACCGTGAATACGGAATATGACATCATCGTTGTCGGAGCCGGACATGCCGGTTGTGAAGCCGCTGCTGCTGCCGCCAACATGGGTTCGAAGGTGCTGCTGATCACCATGAATATGCAGACCATCGCTCAGATGTCGTGTAATCCGGCTATGGGAGGAATAGCTAAAGGACAGATTGTCAGGGAGATAGATGCTATGGGCGGCTATTCCGGTATCGTATCGGATCGCTCGATGATCCAGTTCCGAATGCTGAACCGGTCAAAAGGACCGGCCATGTGGAGCCCCAGATCACAGAACGACCGGATGCTCTTTGCGGCCGAATGGCGAAGGATGCTGGAAGAAACGCCCAATGTGGACTTCTGGCAGGACATGGTTAACTCTTTGATTATCAATGATAATCGTGTGGTCGGGGTGCGGACCGGCATGGGTACTGAATTCGGTTGCCGAGCGGTTGTGCTCACCAACGGTACCTTCCTGAACGGCGTCATCCACATCGGAGAAAAACAGTTTGGTGGCGGCAGGGCCGGCGAAAAAGCGGCTACGGGAATCACCGAGCAGCTGGTTTCATTGGGCTTCAATAGCGGCCGGATGAAAACCGGAACCCCTCCCCGACTCGATGGTCGTTCGCTGGATTATTCCAAAATGGAAGAGCAGAAAGGGGATGCCGTACCCGGACGTTTCTCCTACATGGACACCACTCTTCCGGCCGAACAGCGAAGCTGTTGGATCACCTATACCAACGATACGGTTCATGAAATCCTTAAAGAGGGCTTCGAACAGTCGCCCATGTTCACGGGACGCATCCAGGGATTAGGTCCTCGTTATTGTCCGTCGATTGAAGACAAGATTAACCGCTTTGCCGATAAGGACCGTCATCAGATTTTCGTTGAACCGGAAGGCTGGAACACCGTAGAGATCTACGTGAACGGATTCAGCACCTCGCTTCCGGAGGATGTGCAGTTGCGCGCCCTTCGCCGTATTCCAGGCATGGAGCAGGTGAAAATGTTCCGTCCCGGATATGCCATCGAATACGACTACTTCCCTCCTACCCAGCTTGAATTGACGTTGGAGACAAAAGCGGTAGAAGGCCTTTATTTCGCAGGACAAATCAACGGTACGACCGGCTACGAAGAGGCTGCCTGCCAGGGACTGATGGCGGGCATCAATGCCCACCTGAAACTAAACGAAAAGGAGCCCCTGATCCTGAAGCGCTCTGAATGCTACATGGGAGTGCTCATCGATGATCTGGTAACTAAAGGAACCGATGAGCCTTACCGGATGTTTACATCGCGGGCCGAATTCAGGACCCTGCTACGTCAGGACAATGCCGATATCCGCCTTACACCCATCAGTCACCGCATCGGTCTTGCCACCGACGAACGAATGATGCGAATGGAACGGAAATCTTCTGAAACCGGACTTTTAATTGATTTTTTAAAGGAATTGTCGGTGCAACCGGACGAAATCAACCCGTTACTCCAGGAAAAAGGCTCCGATCCGATTCGGCAGAAACAGAAATTACACGGCATACTTCTTCGCCCTCAGGTGGAAATCACGGATCTGG
>JBJOMA010000118.1:0-9797 GCA_046052625.1 Bacteroidota bacterium | reverse complement strand
CGCCACCGGCGACGTTAACGGGGACGGGCTGGAGGATTTCTATATCGGCAATGCTGCCGGTGCGAAAGGCAAGCTGTACATTCAAACGGAAGCCGGCTTCAAAGCGAATCCACAATCTGATATCGAAGCTGACAGCCTCAAGGAAGACGGCGAAAGCCTTTTCTTCGACGCGGAGAACGACGGCGATCTCGACTTGTTGGTCGTATCCGGCGGTAACGAATTCGAGGATGGCTCGCCGGAATTGGAAGATCGGCTCTACCTGAACGACGGTAAAGGGAATTTCATAAGATCCCGAGGAATGCTGCCGATTGATACCGTAGCCGGTCTTTGTATAGCAGGATCCGATTACGACCTGGACGGAGACATTGACTTGTTCATCGGCGGATGCGTCCGGCATGCAGGTTATGGATTGCCGGTCCCTTCACGGCTGTTGGAAAACCGATCCGGAAATCTCATCGATGTCACATCCGAACGTTGCCCGGAACTGCTCACAGCCGGGATGGTGATGGATGGCGCCTGGGCAGATATGGACGGCGACAAGCGTCCCGACCTGATCATTGCGGGCGAATGGATGCCGATACGATTGTTCATGAACAAAAAAGAGGTACTGCTCGAGCAAACACCCGGTGGTCTGCCAAACACCTCGGGTTGGTGGAACTGTCTGGCCGTTGCCGATCTTGACGGAGACGGCGATGCGGACCTGGTCGGTGGCAATCGCGGGAACAACGAACAGATGAAGGTATCGCCGGAACATCCTGCCAGCATCTTCATCAAGGACTTTGACGGCAATGGAACCATCGACCCCGTCATCACCTATTGGATCAAGGACGGATATTATCCGATGGCTTCCAGGGATGAACTGCTCGACCAAATGTTACCATTACGGAAAAAATACATCTATTACCGCAAATATGCCGCTGCGACTATTGACAGCATCTTCACGCCTGCCCAATTGCAGGATGCGACGATACGTAAGGCAGTCGAGTTCAGGAGCATGTGGTTCGAGAACGACGGTAGCGGACAACTTAATCCCCATCCCCTTCCGGTTGAAGCACAATTGGCACCGGTCAACGCCATCGCCATAGCAGACTTGAACGGAGACAAGAAAAACGACATTTTACTTGGCGGCAACCATTACGGGCTGAGGGCGGAGATGGGACGCGCGGACGCATCTTTCGGACTTTTGCTGGCGGGCGACGGCAACGGCCGTTTCACAACGATTCCGTCAGACCGATCAGGGCTGATGCTTCGTGGTGAATGCCGGGACTTGAAAATGCTAAAGACAGACAAAGGAGAACGGCTCGTTTTGGCAGGTATGAATAATCAAACCATAATCGGCTTTCAGATCCTGAAATAATGAAACCGGGAATTGCAACAATGAAAAAATCACTTATCATCGTCCTTGCAAGCAGCTTGATCACTTTTTCAGGCAAAGCGAAATCGCCCGATACACAGTCTGCCGTGGATGGCTATCATTGGCTGTCTGAAGCCAACGGAGACCTGACAGCCGTCATTCTTCACGATATCTTTTCTCCCCCGATCGCTTCCCGGATCTATGCATATTCGAACCTTGCCGCTTACGAGGGTATCCGCCTTGCGCACAGTGAATATTTGTCAGTTGCCTCTCAGCTGAAAGGCCTCGATTCACTGCCCGTCCCGGACAAAAGCAAGCGGTATGATTTTCATGTCGCCGGACTTCGTGCCTTCTACCTGACCGGGAAGACCTTTGTATTCAGTGAGGCGGACGTGGAGGAGCGTTGGGGAGAAGTTCTGCAAAAAATAAAAGGCACAGGAATAAGCGATACGGTACTGAAGAACTCCATCCAGTTCGGAGAAAAAATAGCCGGTCGGATCATCCAGTGGGCCAAGAAAGACAACTATATCCAGACACGGACATTCCCTCGCTATAAATACAAAGGCCAAGTCGCTAATTGGCTTCCGACACCACCCGACTATGCCGAAGGGCTGGAACCGTACTGGAGCAAGATCCGACCATTCTCCTTGGACTCTGCATCCCAGTTCATGCCGCAACGACCGATCCCTTATGACACAGCTTCCGGCTCCGCCTTCATGAAAGCTTTAATGGATGTTTACAATACCTCCCTTTTGGAAAAGGGCGCCTTCGACACCGCCAGGTATTGGGACGACAATCCATTTGCGACCGTATACCAAGGGCATTTTTCTTTCGCAATCAAGAAAGTGACTCCCGGCGGTCATTGGATCGGAATCACTTCCATTGTCCTTGAACAGACGAATTCAGACCTTATGCGGTCTGCGGAAAGCTATCTGCTTGTAAGCACGGCGATTTTCGACGGCTTCATTTCCTGCTGGGACGAGAAGTACAGATCGGAGTATATCCGGCCCGTGACTGCCATCAACCGCCTGGTCGACGAACGATGGAAACCGTTCATTCAGACACCTCCTTTCCCCGAATACACGAGCGGGCATAGTGTGATCTCCGGGTCCGCTTCCGAAGTGCTGACTTCCCTTTTCGGCGACAACTTCCGTTTCACGGACACGTTGGAAGTATTGAACGAACTGCCTAAGCAGACATTCTCCTCATTCAGAAAAGCAGCGGCACAGGCTTCGAACAGTCGATACTATGGTGGGATCCATTTCAAACCTACCCTGGATATCAGCCTCGACCAGGGACGCAGGTTGGGAAAGTATGTGACTACGAAAATCCGAACCCGCTTGTCCCAAAAAGGATATTAGTACATTTATCCTATAAACCTTAAACCAACCCTATGAGCAACGCCAACACGAACTACAGCAAGAGCGCGTTACCGACGCTGGTGACTGTGTTTTTCTTTTGGGGATTCGTAGCCGCATCCAACGGCATCTTCATCCCCTTCTGTAAGACCCATTTTCAACTTAACCAGTTCCAATCTCAGCTGATCGATACGTCGTTCTACGGCGCCTACTTCTTCGGCTCTCTCCTGCTCTATCTCGTTTCATCGGTGTCAGGTCTGGACATTCTGAATCGGATCGGATACAAGAACGGTATCATTTTCGGATTGCTGATGTCTGTTATCGGCGCTCTCTCGCTCGCCTTTGTTTCCGTTTCCGAAGGCGCCACATTTCCCATGGTGCTTGGCTCCTTCTTTCTCATCGCACTCGGATTCTCGCTACAGCAGACCGCGGCTCAGCCTTTTGCAATCGCCTTGGGCACAGCCGCCACGGGTGCACACCGATTGAACCTTGCAGGTGGCATCAACTCCCTCGGCACTCTGCTCGGCCCGTTGGCTGTTAGCTATGTCCTGTTCGGAGACCTGAACAATGCCGGCAGTGCCACCATCCAGTCGATCCAGACCTTGTATCTCATGCTTGCAGGACTTTTCCTTTTTGTCGCCTTGTTCTTCGCAATGAATAAAAAACTCCCTACCATCCAGCAGGAGGAGCACGTAGAAAAGAGCGGAAAAGCGACCACGGCGTTACTGATGATTTCGATACCTACCGTTTTGTTGCTGTTCTTCAACGATATGGTCGCCGATGAAAACAGGATGTACCTGGTCATCGGGGCGCTTGTAGTCATCCTGGGCATACTCTTCTATGCCATGAGCGCATCTTCTGCTAACCGCGAAGGATGGGGCGCCATGCAGTATCCTCAACTGGTCCTCGGCATGATCGCCATTTTCGTATACGTAGGCATGGAAGTCACCATTCAAAGCAATATGGGCGCCTTGCTCAAGCAGTCGGAATTCGGCGGCCTCGACGAGAAATTCATTTCTCAATTCATCTCACTCTACTGGGGAAGTCTTATGATCGGACGGTGGACCGGAGCAGTCTCTGTATTCAACCTGTCCCCGTCTGCAAAGAAGCTCCTCACCGTACTCGTGCCGATGATCGCTTTCGCCGTGATTCTCGGCGTCAATCACCTTCGCGGAAACGATGTCAGTAATCTGTATGTGTATATCCTCTGCGTGTTGGCACTTGTAGGCGCCTTCCTGTATGCGAATGAGCGTCCGGCCAAAATGCTGATGACCGTAGCCGGCCTTGGCACTGTAGCCATGCTGATCGGACTGCTGACAACCGGAACTATCAGTACTTACGCCTTCATCAGCGGCGGACTTTGTTGCTCTGTCATGTGGCCGTGCATTTTCGCTTTGGCAGTCACCGGACTCGGAAAATACACCAGCCAGGGCTCAGCCTTCCTGATCATGATGATCCTGGGCGGGGCAATCATTCCTCCTGCGCAGGGTGTCATCTGCGATTTGGACAAACTCAATCCTGCAGGATTCTTCGGAATGACCTACACCCATTTCTCCTACATCATTCCGCTACTCTGCTTCGCTTACATGACCTGGCATGCCATGCGCACCAGAAACATCTTGAAATCACAAGGACTGGATTACGACCAGCAGTTGGCCGCAGGACATTGAGCCACCTTACACCCATTCAAAAAAGGCACCTCTGCAGGTGCCTTTTTTGTGAAGAAAACTCATTTAACGATCGAGACCCTGCCTAGATAGCTGCGCTTACGATCGTAAACATCAGTAAAAACCACTTTCCAATCAAAGGCGTCCTGCTGAGATTGCAACACTCCGCCATTGGCCCTGCCGTCCCATCCCTCATGCAGATTGCGTGTCTCCCAGATTAGATCTCCCCAACGGTCGAAAATCATCAAGTGGTATTCTTTAATACCACGACCGTACCCGAAGAAAAAGTCGTTCGTTCCGTCACCATTGGGCGTAAAGGAATTAGGGAAATAAAGACTGGTTTCAGCACGGACATCGACCGGAAGAACTACGGAATCGACACAACCATAGATAGTAGCCGTAACGAGTAATACGTTATAACGACCTGCGGTATCCGACGGGAATTGATGAACCGGATCCTGCTCCGTTGAAGTGCTACCGTCACCGAAATCCCAATACCAGTAAGCCGGATCTCCGGTTGACCGATCTGTGAAAACGACAACAGGCAGCAACTCACTGATTTCATCAGGAGCCCTGTTAAAATCGGCACTTGGCGCCGAAGAAACGGTAACGAAACCGTTAATGACTGTGTCCGTCTGACACCCGTCCATTGAAGTAAGCCCTAACGTGATATCGTATGATCCTGAATCACTGAAGCAGTGAACCGGTTGTGATAATTGCGAAACCGGACTTCCGTCTCCGAAATCCCAAGCATAACCCAATCCTGAAATCCCGCTGCCGCCGGCAGAAAACGTAACACACAAAGGGGCACAACCGGAGGAGGCAGAAGCGGTTACCGGTAATGAAGGAGGGAGCGAAACATATACGGTGAACTGCAGGCTTTGCGGGGATGTACATCCGTCCGTCACTGTAACCGTATAAGCGGTAGTGGATGCGGGGGAGGCGACAGGATTCGCGAGCGATGTATCGGACAATCCGGCTGACGGGTGCCAAGCATAGCTGTAAGGCCCGCCGTTACCGGCTGAGGCCACAGCAGTCAGGTTGACAGTTTCTCCAAAGCACACGGTCGAATCACCAAGCACCGACAATACGACAGGTTGACTCGAGGCGGCCGGAACAGTAAGATTGGCAGGAGCGGATGCACATCCGTTCGCATCAATCACTACGACCGAGTAACCGGTAGGAGTCAATGGACTTGCGATGGGATTAGCTGTTGCAGTGTCAGACAAACCGGAAGCCGGACTCCATGAGTACTGATAAGATCCTGTTCCTCCGGACACGATGACCGAAAGAGAAGTGCTTCCACCTGCACAAGCGGTAATGCCGGTCAATGTATCGATGGAAACAACGGACGGAGACGCAATCACCGCTACCGTCGAGGATGTACAGCCGTTAGCATCCGTGACCGTACAGGTATAGGAGCCCGGGCAGAGACCGACAGCAATCGACCCGGATTGCAAGGGTTGGGAAGACCAGGAATATCCGTAGGCCCCGGCACCTCCGGATGCATTGACGGATGCGGTTCCGTCACAGCTTCCAGCACATAAGGCATCTGAAATGGATCCTGTGGCGATTATCAATGGAAACGCGGAACCGACAAGTGCGGATGCAGTAGCCACACATCCTCCGGCATCCGTCACCGTTACCGAATAGCTGCCAGGTTGTAATGAATCGGCCGATGCCGTATTAGAACCGGTCGACCATACATAGGAATAAGGTGCATATCCGCCGCTCGGAACGGCTGTTGCCTGACCGTCTCCGCTTCCTGTACAACGCTCTGCGAGAGCAGTTGCAGTCAGGGATACGCCGGGGTCCACCTCAATGATCACATAATCGGAGCCTGAACAGCCGTTTGCATCCGTGACGGTTACAAGATAGGCGGTCGTAGCAACAGGACTAGCAATCGGGTCGGCAACAGATGCAGAACTCAATCCGGTAGACGGAGACCAGGAATAAACAGATCCGCTTACCGCGGGTGATGCATTCAATTGTAAACTGTTGCCTAGGCAGACTGTATCGGAGGGACCGGCATCTACGCTTAATACTGAGCTCACGCTCACCGTAGCTACTGCATAGGTCGTGCAGCCCGCGAGTGTTCCGGTCACTGTATAATTGGAGGTCACGGCAGGGGTAACAGAAATGCTAGCGCCTGTGAATCCGTTTGACCACTGATACGTCGTAGCTCCGGACGCTGTCAAGACGGCCGTAGATCCCGGGCAGACAGTCGCCGGATTCACCTGCAAAGCGGGCAACGGATTGACCGTAACGGTAGCTACAGCAGTGGACGTGCATACATTCGTTGTTCCGGTAACAGTATAACTGGTGGTCACACCCGGTGCGACAGAAATGGAGGCACCGGTAGCACCGTTACTCCAACTGAAAGCACCAGCGCCCGCTGCAGAGACAGTCGCCGACTGTCCGGAGCATATCACGGGCTGGGTGACAGTCACTGTTGGAACCGGCAGGACCGTGACAGCAGAAACAGCCATGGATGAACAGCCGGAAGAAGTGCCAGTAACGGTATAACCCGAAGATTGTGCTGGTGTTACGGTAAGAGAAGGTCCGGAGGCTCCGGTACTCCATTGGTAATCTGCTGCACCACTCGCTGAAAGCACTACCGATTGCCCGGAGCAGACCGAAGGGGAATTAACTGTGACAACCGGCAAGGGGATCACAATGACTGTAGCGTATGCGGTATCGGCGCAGGTGTTGCTGGTTCCAATCACCATATAGGTAGTGGGGGCGACTGGTGATACGGTAAGCACCGATGAAGTACTGCCTGAATTCCACTGATAGGCAGAGGCCCCGCTTGCCGTCAAAGTGGCCGATTGTCCGGAACAGACCGTATCGGAGGTTACGCTGACCGAAGGCGAAGGCAAGACGAATGCGGTGGCGGTCGCTGAGGCCGTACAACCCATTGATGATGTACCGGTTACAGTATAGGCAGTAGTTATAGCAGGCTGTACACTGATAGAGGAAGTTGTAGAACCGTTACTCCACAACCAGGTGGATGCACCATTGGCTGTGAGAACCGCAGTGACTCCCGGACATCCGGTAAAGTCAATCGCGTTGATGACAGGAGGCGGATTCACAGTAACGGTGGTGATGCTGCTGGCGGAACAGCCGCCGGCAAATCCCGTCACCGTATAGGAAGAAGTGGTTGACGGGGAAACTGTGATAGTGGATGTTACTGACCCGTTGCTCCAAGAGTAGGAGGTTGCACCGGAGGCGGTAAGGCTCGCAGACTGTCCCGGACAGATTGACGCACTGTTCACTGTAATCAACAATGCAGAACTTACAGTCACCGTAGCAAAAGCGGTATCATAACAGCTTCCGTCGTTTCCGATAACCGTATACGTAGTAGTGGCGGGGGGCGTGACGGAAACGGATGTCCCTGTTGAACCGTTGCTCCACCAATAATTTGCAGCACCCGATGCGGTAAGCATTGCTGCTGATCCCGGACAAATGGTGACAGAAGGCACCGTTACAATCGGTAATGGAAGAAGCGTAACCGTTGCGGTATCCGTGGAACTGCATCCGTTGCTCGATCCGATAACTGAAAAGGTGGTAGTGACGGACGGATTTACGGTTATGGAATTTGAAGATGCTCCGGTACTCCATTGATAACCGGTAGCACCGGATGCAGTAATGGTAAAAGGTTGGCCGCTGCAAACCGCACCGCCGGTAATATTCACTGTTGGTAGCGGCGTCACACTGACGGTTGCCGAAGCAGTTGCCGGACAACCTCCGTAAGTATAGCTGACCGAATAGGACGTAGTCGAGGCCGGAGACACACTGAGTATAGCGGAAACTTGTCCGCCCGGCTGCCAGGTGTAAGTTCCTCCCTGCGGCTGTACCGTCGGAGACAGAAGGACGCTCGAACCTGCACAGATGGTCGCATTGGCAAGGCTGACTTGCGGTGGCTGGTTGACCGTAACCGTACCAACCGATGTGGCTGTGCAGCCGTTTACCTGATAACTTAGGGTGTAGTTGGAAGTAGCGGCCGGACTTACCGTTAAAGTCGGGGTGGTTTGTCCCCCCGCTGACCAAAAATACGAACCGCCTTGAACAGAAACGGTGGGGACGAGCTGTGCACTGGCACCGGCGCATACGGTGACAGGAGGAATACTGACTACAGGCACTGGATTGACAGTGACAACCGATACCGAAGTGCTCGTACAGGCACCCAACGTATAAGTGCAAGAATAGGAAGTCGTGACCGACGGACTTACTGATATGACTGCAGTCGTCGAGCCACCGGGCGTCCAACTGTATTGACCGCCCGGTAAAGAGGGCGTTGCACTCAGATTGACCGCCCCACCCGCACAAACCGAACCGTTGGAAGTGGAAAGAAGCACTTGACCGGTGGAACCGACCGTTACCGTTGCAGTATCCGGACAACCGATATGCGAGGTGGCGATGACATGATAGACGCCCGGACAAAGGCCGGTGGCGACAGTGGAATCCTGACCGATCGGTACATAAGCGGCATCGTACCATGAGTAGGAATAATCGGGTATGGAGCCGGATGCGGAAGCAGTCGCTGTTCCGCTGCAGGTGCAGCCTGAAGCGACAGCGCTCGCAGTAACGACAATCGGTGTGATCGGAAGACAATTGTTATTGAACTGACCGATATAGGCTGCATTAGCGGGATTATTGGGGGCACCCGGTGTCTGATCACCCGGCGAGGGGGAGGCGCTTCCCGAAGTCCAGTTACCTTGTTGAAGCGGATCGGTGTCGTTGAAATAGAAAACACGTTGTCCGCCGGTACCGGAGAAATAGATCAGGTTGTTAAGCGTATCTGCTCCATAGCATACAGAGAACACTTCGCAACCGGCGAGATTCACGATACGAGCGCAATCTCCGCTATTGGCAAGAACCGTGTTGTTCCAGTTACCGCCGGGAATCCAACCCGTTGCAGGATAAGAACAGGCGACTGCACCGGGAGTCGTAGGATTGGATTCGAAGAGTGTGCTGTTGAGCGGTGCAATGACCGTACAATTGCCGTCGGATAAAGAAAGGTCGTCCGGCGGCAGTGCGGGATTACGGTCGCCGTTGTTATACAATACGATGATGGTTCCCAGCGGAACACAGGACCAGATCGGATCTTGTGAGAAACGCACGGCTCCCAGTGCGATTCCGTCATTACCGTGATAACCGCTGTTGTCATCGAAGATCCAACCTCGGATATCGATGCAGGGCGGAACAGGGCTGTTGCAATCGTATGTAACCGTGTTGCTGACAACTACGAACTCCACATATTCCTGATTACCGGTAGAACCGTTGGACACCTCATTCATGATGAGTGTCTGCGCCCGACCGGTTCCCTCACACAGGAGGAAAAAGAAAAGAAAAAATACCGATTTGAGGTAGCGCATGCCGACCTGTTAATCGGATACAAGCATCCGGCTAACAACG
>JBJOMA010000117.1:0-10773 GCA_046052625.1 Bacteroidota bacterium | reverse complement strand
CGTCGGTGCAAGCATTACGCAAGAGGGCGAAATCCTTCAGGGTTCGCCCGCATTCGCTATCGGTGACTATAAGCGCACCTACGTCGTTTTCCGTAATCTGCCCGCCCTTGAGCGGCGCTTACGTACGCTTGAAAACGGGCACGGAAAGTGACCCTTTTCGGCCGTTCACATTTGTATGGCCCCTCCGCCACCTTTCTCGCTTTTAATTGCTACTTTTGGTCGAATTTCGCGGGAACCTCCCCCTTTAGCTATTAGCATATGGCTGAAAATCAAACACTTGTATCTGCCGAGGTGATGGATCGTCCCTCCGGTGGTAAGACTTCCGGCCCCGTCCGTCAAACGACCATCCGTGATGCGGTTTCCATCTCAGGAGTCGGGCTACACACCGGCGCCGGCGTCACACTTCGCTTTCTTCCCGCTCCCGAGAACCATGGCTATAAGTTCTGCCGTATAGACCTTCCCGGACAACCGGTAGTCGAGGCGGACGTGGACAACGTGACCGATACTGACCGCGGTACCACCCTGATGAAAGATGGTGCGCGCGTGAGCACGGTCGAACATGTCCTTGCGGCCCTTGTCGGGATGGAAATCGACAACGTCCTCATGGAAATCGATGGTCCGGAGATGCCGATCATGGATGGTAGTTCCCGTCCCTTCGTCGATCTGCTGGAGAAAGCAGGGATTGAAGAACAACATGCCGAGCGAAAATATATCGTACTGACGGATAACCTGACTTACGAAGATACCACCCGCCGTTCAGAGATGCTGGCTGTACCCAGCGAAGACTACCGTATCACGGTCATGGTGGATTACAACAGCGACCTGCTGGGCACCCAGCATGCTTCACTGTACAACGTCGGTGAATTCCGTAAGGAGATCGCCGACAGCCGCACGTTTGTCTTCCTTCATGAACTTGAAATGCTCTTGCAGCACAATCTCATCAAAGGCGGCGACATCAACAATGCAATCGTGGTGGTGGACCGCCCGATCGAGCAGGCCCAGCTTGACCGCTTATCCAAGGTCTTTAACAAGGAGCATGTGAAAGCGGAGCGTGGTTTCCTGAATAATGTCAAGCTGCGTTACATCAACGAGCCGGCCCGGCACAAGCTGCTGGACATCGTCGGTGATCTGGCGTTGGTCGGAGCTCCGATCAAAGGACATATCCTCGCTGCCCGTCCCGGTCACGTGGCCAACGTGGCGTTCGCCCGACAGATCCGCGAGATGGTCAAGAAGGAGAAGCTGAAAGTCAAGGTTCCTCACTATGATCCCAAATCAAAGCCGCTGTATGATGTGAACGGCATCATGAACATCCTGCCGCATCGTCCTCCGTTCCTGTTTGTCGACAAGATCATCGAACTTTCCGACAAGCACGTAGTCGGTGTGAAGAATGTCACCATGAACGAGTATTTCTTCCCCGGACACTTTCCGGGTGCGCCGGTCATGCCGGGAGTCATCCAGGTGGAAGCCATGGCCCAGGTGGGAGGGATCCTCGTACTCAATACCGTTCCCGATCCGGAGAATTACCTTACGTATTTCCTCAAGATCGACAATACTAAATTCCGTGACATGGTACTTCCCGGGGACACCTTGATCTTCCATCTCGAGTTAGCGGCCCCGATCCGTCGGGGGCTCTGTCACATGATCGGAAAGGCCTACGTCGGTGACAAGATCGTCATGGAGTCTGAAATGATGGCGCAGATCGTCCGCCGCGATAAAGGAAAGTGACCTGTTCCGATCAGCAGAAATACAGACACACGTGAATACAACTGATACCGCAATGAATTGGGTGCATCCTTCCGCAAAGATCGGCAAGGACGTCCGTATCGACCCCTTCGCGGTCATTCATGAAAACGTGGAGATCGGTGACGGCTCTTGGATCGGGAGCAACGTTTCCGTTTTTCCCGGTGCCCGGATCGGAAAGAACGTACAGATCTATCCGGGTGCGGTCATTTCCGCAGTCCCGCAAGACCTTAAGTTCGCCGGTGAGGAGACCTTCACGTTCATAGGTGATAACACCATCATCCGTGAGTTCGTTACCATCAACCGAGGAACTGCCGCAGAGGGTAAAACCGTCGTGGGCAGCGATAATCTCCTGATGGCGTACGTCCATGTGGCACACGACTGTATCGTCGGCAGCCATTGCATCCTGGCCAACGGGGTTACACTTGCAGGTCATGTGACGGTTCATGATAATGCCATCATCGGCGGACTGTCTGCCGTGCATCAGTTCGTTCGAATCGGTTCCCATGTGATGATTTCAGGCGGATCGCTGGTCCGGAAGGATGTCCCTCCGTTCGTAAAAGCCGCCCATGATCCGCTGTCATATGTCGGAATCAATAGTGTCGGGTTGCGCAGACGGGGATTTTCCAATGAAGCGGTTTCTGTCATACAGGATATCTACCGCATCCTTTTCGTACGCGGCATCAATACGTCCAATGCTGTGGAGTCGATTCTCAAAGAGATTCCTGCCACACCCGAACGTGAACTGATCCTCGATTTCATCCGTACTTCTACCAGGGGGCTCATGCGTGGTTATTCCAAGGGAGAAGATTAATACTCCGACGTGTGATCATCCGACTTCAGCAGACCGGTAAGCGATTCAACCGCGAATGGATTTTCCGGAACATCGATCTGGAGATCGCTTCGGGTGAAAAGCTGGTGGCGCTCGGTCCGAACGGTTCGGGTAAATCCACCTTCCTTCAACTGGTTGCCGGTTATGTCCTTCCTAATGAGGGCACCGTTTCATGGTCGCTGGATACGAACCGTCCGCTTGCGGAGGATCTTGTGTATCGTGAACTGTCTATTGCCGCCCCTTACCTGGAAGTTCCGGAGGAGCTTTCTTTCCCGGAACTGATCGATTTTCATTTCCGGTTCAAGTACCGGATTAACGGAATTTCGAACGATGATATATTGTCGATCAGCGGGCTTTCCGCAGTCGGCGACCGTCCTGTCAGGCAATATTCCTCCGGGATGAAGCAACGTGTCCGGCTCGTTCTTGCTTTCTGCAGTTCCACATCTTTGTTATTGCTGGACGAACCCTGTTCCAATTTGGATGCAGCTGCGATGGAGTGGTACCGTCAACTTGCCGATCGGTTCACAGCCGATCGTACGGTCCTGGTCTGTTCCAATCACCAGTCGGCCGAATATTCCTTTTGTCAACGTCAAATCGATCTGACCCGATGGAAGCAGCCCGTGAGGGAAGTGTCACCCTTTCGATAAGCGATCCGGCAGACCTCTCCGGACTGGCGGATGAGCTGATCCGGTTCAGCGGGGATTCCCGTGTGGTCGCTTTCTTCGGACCTATGGGCGCAGGTAAGACCACGTTCATACGGGCTATTTGTGAACGCTTGGGTGTGTCAGAGAATGTAAGTAGTCCGACCTTCTCGATTGTCAATGAATACCGCACCGAAGGCGGAGAATCCGTTTTTCATTTCGATTTTTACCGGTTAGACCGACCGGAAGAGGCTCTTGCTTTAGGTGTTGAGGAGTATTTCATAACAGGAAACTGGTGCTTCATTGAATGGCCGGAAAAAATTCTAAATTTATTGCCTGACCATCGGGTCGATGTTCGGATAGAAATAGCGTCAGATCCGTTCGCCCGTAAATTCGTTTTCTCCCATGCATGAATCTCATTCATCAGGTCAATCCCCGCTGACATCTTCCGTGTTCCTGCCACAGGAGCAACTTGTCGCTGTTAAGAAGCAACAGCAACACCTTGTCATTGGCATTCCAAAGGAGACCTCCTATCAGGAGAACCGGATACCGTTGGTGCCGGAGGCGGTCGCTCAATTGGTGAATAATGGTCATGAGCTCCTGATTGAAACAGGTGCCGGTATCGCATCCAAGTTCCAGGATTCCGATTACAGCGAGGCCGGTGCGCGCATCTGCTACTCTGCTGAAGAGGTTTACAAGGCCGGCATCGTTTTGAAAGTGGCGCCGCCTTCGATGGAGGAACTGGAGCTGATTCAGCCCCGTCAGACGCTCATTTCCATCCTGCAGATGAGCACGCAGAACGAACAGTACATTCGTCGTTTGTCCTCCAAAAAAATCACCGCCATCGGATACGAGTACATCTATGATGATTCCGGTGCATACCCTATCATTCAGGCTATGAGCGAGATCGTCGGAAGTGCGTCGATCCAGATCGCAGGTGAATATCTGAGCAATGCGTTCAACGGCAAAGGTGAATTGCTGGGCGGTGTTGCCGGAATACCTCCCACGCAGGTCGTCATCATCGGTGCGGGTACGGTGGGTGAATTCGCCGCTCGCGCCGCGCTCGGACTGGGTGCTGACGTCAAGGTCTTTGATAATTCCGTGGCCAGGCTCAGAAGGATCCAGTCACGGCTCGGTCAGCGTGTTTTCACCTCTATCATCACATCCAACTCGCTCTTGAAAGAGTTGCGAACTGCGGATGTTGCACTGGGGGCCTTACGCAGCAGCGGAGGACGCACTCCTGTCGTCGTCACGGAAGAGATGGTGGCTGAGATGCGGGTCGGATCTGTGATCATCGATGTCAGCATCGACCAAGGAGGATGTTTTGAGACTTCCGAAGTCACGAATCACTCTCAGCCGGTATTCAAGAAGTACGGCGTAGTGCACTATTGTGTGCCGAATATCGCTTCCCGGGTATCACGTACCGCCTCTATGGCTTTCAGTAACGTCTTCACGCCCATGCTTATCAATGCCGGCGATGAGGGCGGATTCGAGGAGATGCTCTGGAAGTATAAATCTGTACGGAAGGGCGTTTATATCTACCGCGGTTCCATCACCAATCGTTTCGTTGCTGAGTCCAGCGGGCTTCCTTACAAGGATCTGGATCTGCTGATGGCGGCCAGAGTATGAGCGATTAACGTCCCCTTCTTTTTCTTTCCTGCATGATCAGCCGCAATTCACGGCCGGTCTGACCAGCCACTGAAGTGTTTTCCTGTGCACGCCGGATCAGGTAGGGTAGGACGGATTTAACCGGACCGAACGGTACGTATTTGGCGACATTATAACCAGCAGCAGAAAGGTTGAAGCTGATGTGGTCGCTCATACCGTACAACTGGGAGAACCAGATATGAGGATGATTCGCAGGCAATTTTTTTTCATCCATCAGTCGCACCATGAGCAGATTGCTTGATTCGTTGTGGGAGCCTACGCAAACGGCTACCCGTTCGAGGTGCTTCATACACAGCTGTAAGGCGCTGTCATAATCTTTGTCCGTAGCCTGCTTATCCAATTGAATCGGCGAGGGGTACCCCATCTTTTCGGCACGAGCCCGTTCTTTCTCCATATATGCGCCGCGTACGAGCTTGAAACCGGCCATGTAATCGCCTTTTGCTGCTACATCGATTGCTTTTTCCAGATAACTCAGTCGGTCGTGACGGTATAGCTGCATGGTGTTGTATACGATTATACGTCCGCGGTTGTAACGAGCCATCATGTCGGTTGCAACAGCGTCAATCGTATCCTGGATCCAGGATTCCTCTGCATCTACGAAGACCGGAACCCCGCAATCGGAAGCGGTTCTGCAGATGCGGTCAAAACGGTTCAGGAATCGGGAATACTCCTGTTGTTCTTCTTCGGAGAGGTTCAGACCGGCATTGACCTTCTCAAGGAGTCCGAAACGAGCGATTCCGGTAGGTTTGAAAACGGAAAAAGGGATTGCCGAATCACCTTTAGCGCGCCGGATCGTGTCGAGGGTGTGCTCCATACAATGTTCGAAGTCGGATTCGGTTTCTTTTCCTTCTACCGAATAATCGAGGATAGTGCCTACACCGTGGTTGTGGAGCGTTTGTATGGTTTTTTCGCAATCGGAAATGGTCTCACCGCCGCAAAAATGACGGAAAACCGTTGCGCTGATGAGTCCTTTAATAGGAAGCCTAAGGGCGATAGCTGCCTGGACGATCGGCGGGCTGATCCTGACGAGCCAGTTGAAACCGATTATCTTGAAGAGCCAGTAGGCACGAAGGAGATCCTTATCGGATTTGGCCGCAAAGGCTGTTTTGGTGTCTTCAAATGAAAGTAGTAACCGGTCCATATTGAAGCTGCAAACCTACGGCATTAAGGGGGAACGTCCAAAGCAGTTGTTTCCGTGAACCAATTCCATGGCCTGATTGTTTCCGTAATAGTGGCCTTCCTGCCACCCAAATCGTATCTTTGATATGCAAATGACGGATTACCTAAATCTTTCCGGAACAGCTCCTTGGGACGATGCAAACCGCCGGCCTTTCCTGATTGCCGGTCCCTGCGGCGTCGAATCGCCGGAGCAACTGGCGGCCATTGCCGGTAGCTTGTCAAAGGGGGGTGTTCAGATGCTGCGCGGAGGTATCTGGAAGCCGCGCACCCGTCCCGGTTCCTTTCAGGGAATCGGCGAAGAGGGGCTTCGCTGGCTGAAGGATGCCGGTGTTTCCAATGGAATGTATGTAACCACCGAAGTGGCAGAGCCCTCCCACGTCGAGCTGGCTTTGAAGGCGGGTATAGATTGCCTTTGGGTCGGAGCCCGGACCGTAGTCAATCCGTTTCATGTCCAGCGCCTTGCGGATGCATTGACGGGGGTCGATATCCCGGTCATGGTAAAGAACCCGTTAACACCTGATCTCGAACTATGGATTGGTGCCTTGGAGCGTTTCAACGGGGCGGGTATCACTCGACTTGCAGCGATACACCGCGGATTTTCTGCTTATGAGCGCTCCCGCTACAGGAATTCCCCCAACTGGCCGATTCCCATTGAGTTGAAGCGCCGCTTTCCGGAGCTTCCGCTCTTTTGTGATCCGAGTCATATCGCCGGTCAGCGTACGATGATTACATCTGTTTCGCAGACGGCGTTGGATCTGCACTTCGACGGATTGATGGTAGAAGTGCACCATCAGCCTGAAACAGCCTTGAGCGACCGCCAGCAACAGCTGACACCTGCTGAATTCTTCGAAATGACTGACAGCCTGGTCATCCGCCGCCCTCGCCTGGACGATTTGCTGTCTAACTCGCTGTTGTCCGGACTGCGGGATGAGATCGATGCTTTGGATAACGAGTTGTTGGAGAAAATCTCCCGCAGAATGGAGTTGTCTCGCCGCATCGGTCAGCTGAAAAAGGAAAACGATGTAATCATCTACCAGCTCGAACGGTGGAACGAGATATTACGCACACGTCGTCAATTCCGAACTGATGGGGAACTGGAGCTGACACCGGATTTCATCGTGAAGTTGTTTGAACTTATCCACGAGGAGTCGATTCATCAGCAGACCCAGGTGATGAATGCCCGCCAACAGTCGGGCGAAAAAGTTTGAAGAACAATCGAATGGATTTCTTCGTTCAGGCAGACGGCTACGAGATTACGATCGCGGAAGGTGCTTCCCGCTCCTTAGCCGCTTATCTCGCTAAGAAAAAGGATGTCACCGGTATTTTCGTGCTGACCGATACGAATACGCGCTCCGGTTGTCTTCCTGTTCTTATGTCTTCCGTGCCGGAATTGGAAGATGCTTCCATTCTTGAAGTCCGTCCCGGAGAGAATGCCAAATCGTTGGAGGCGGTCGCCTTACTGGCGCTCCGGATGATTGAGCTGGGGGCAGACCGGAATTCACTGCTGATTTCACTTGGTGGCGGGGTAGTAGGTGATCTGGGTGGTTTCCTGGCTTCCATTTTATTTCGAGGTATTCGTTTCGTGCAGCTTCCGACATCGCTTCTTGCTATGGTGGATGCGTCAGTAGGAGGAAAGACCGGCGTGAATCTGGATCATCTGAAAAACTGCATAGGTACTTTTTCGCTCCCCGAGGCGGTATTCATTGATACGGACTTTTTAAAGACATTGCCGGAGCTTCAACTTCGTTCAGGTTTGGCGGAAATCATCAAGCATTCGATCGTAGGGAATGTTCCTCCTTTCGAGGATCTGCCTGTTGCAGGAGACCTTCGGACAGTAGACTGGTTGCCTTATATCGTGTCGTCGGTTTCCTTCAAAAATGAAATTGTCGGTTCTGATTTCCGTGATACCCGGCAGCGAAAGGTCTTGAATTTCGGTCATACGATCGGTCATGCGTTGGAAGGGATCTCGCTGGCGGAGTCTGAACGTCCTCTTCTCCATGGTGAAGCTATTGCATTGGGCATGGAGGTAGAACTGCTGCTTTCCACCCGTTTCTCCGGCTTGCCATTGGCAACAGCGAAGCGGATGATGACTTATATACGCTCACACTTTCCGGAGCTTATGCCTGTTCCTTTTTCAAGCCGCCTATTGCCATACCTCTTGGCTGATAAGAAGAACCGTAACGGAAGCATCCTGTGTGTGCTGCTCGGTCCCGAGGGTAATCCGGTCATCGATGTTCCTGTATCACCGGATGACATCAGGCAGGCAATGGATTCACTCTCGTCCGTTTTCATTACCGGATGATGGCTGCCGATAACGTCCGTACTTTGCCGCACCGAACGGTCAGTGTCCGGCTCCCTTTTTCAAAAAGCATTTCCAACCGGTTGTTGTTACTCAGGGCTTTTTCAAAAGGGAAAGTCACAGTAAATGGTCTTTCAGACGCCACTGATACGGTCCGTTTGCAGCGATTGCTTGAGCAACATAGTTCCTCCTATGATGCCGGTGATGGCGGAACCACGCTGCGGTTCCTGTTGCCTTATCTCGCCATGAACGGCAGTGAATGTACATTAGCCGGCAATGAACGGATGAACCGGCGTCCCGTCCGGGAACTGGTAGACGCTTTGCGGTCACTTGGTGCGAATATTCTTTATGTTGCAGCAGAAGGCTATCCGCCCTTACATATTCTTCCCGCTGAAATCAGGGGAGGTGCAGTGAACGTTGATACCTCCCGCAGCAGTCAGTTCGCGTCCGCTTTGATGCTCGCTGCGCCATTCATCTGCGGAGGTCTTACCCTTCGCTTCTCCGGTACTCGGGTTTCAGATTCATATGTGGACATGACGCTTCGTGTCCTTGCGGCTGCA
Source organism: Bacteroidota bacterium (assembly GCA_046052625.1). Lineage (GTDB taxonomy): Bacteria > Bacteroidota > Bacteroidia > AKYH767-A > 2013-40CM-41-45 > Pollutiaquabacter. Next base: position 1,854 of record JBJOMA010000117.1, on the reverse strand, counting down.
GGAGTGGAATTCATTGTCGAAGATTCCGGCGTCCGTATTCCGCAACAGCAGTTGCCGGAAACTGAATTCGACGTGGAACTCGACTGGAGTTCGGCTGCTTTCTGGTATCAACTGGTCGCCCTACGGCAGGAATGTTCCCTGCTGTTGACGGGTCTTCGTACCGGTTCATTTCAGGGGGATGAAAGCGTTTCCAAGCACTTCAGCAGATTGGGTGTCGTGACAACCCCTACAGCGGAAGGTATCCGGATCGATTCAAATGTTCCTTCCGAAATGTCTGTTCCTTTGGAGTTCGATTTGCGATCTACCCCGGATCTGGCTCCTGCATTGATTGTCGCATGTTTCGGCAGGAGGATCCCTGCAGTATTTACCGGAATCGAACACCTCCGATACAAGGAGAGCGACAGGATGGCGGTTTTGCTCAAGTACCTGAGCGCTATGGGTGCTCGTGTGGTGCACGCTGGCGGACGCTTTGAATTGCAGTCCTTTCCGGATCAGTTTCCTTCCTTTACTGTCGATCCCCACGAAGACCATCGTATCGCAATGGCCTTTGCCATATTGAGTTGTTTACACGGCGGTGTAAAGGTTTCTCATCCGGAGGTCGTCCGGAAGTCCTATCCGGAATTCTGGGATCAATTGGCGGCCTGCGGTTTCACTGGAATCGCCACCTGAACTGGAAATTCGATTCCAGTGCTGCAGGGCCCGATCGTCCGCTGAATTCGTCTTTCAGTTCACGACCGAAAACGCGCGTATGACTGATGCGCAACCAGATGTCCACACTGTGTGACAAGTCAAGCTGTATGATCAGGTAGTTCCTCCAACCGGTTCCGTAATTCATTGCACTGCCGAACTGGTATAAGGGCATGCTTTCCTGGCAATAAATGGCATTGCTGTAGCCGTTGGTTTTATACAGGCTAGTCCTGATAGTGACAGATAATGGCAATTTTTTCAACCGATACCTCACCTCGTGGAAAATCAACATGGAAGGTGCTTGCTGGCGGGAAAGGTCGTCCAAGCGTATTTCCATTCTTGATTTGTACTGCATGCCGAAGACCGGACGATGGATGGCCTGCGCACGGAATTGCCATTCGCTCCTTACTTGGCTTCCCTCTAAACGGTCGGTTTCGTCGGATCCTTCGGTGGAGTGCAGGAGCCGCAACTGGAGTTGTGCCTCGGTGCTTTTCCCTTTCGTGAGCAGCAGGCGCACTGTTTCGCTGCCTCCCCGACCTATGGAATTACGGTCGTATCCCAGCCAAGAGACCGTATACCTGTCATGTGTTAGCTGTAACGAGCTCCTATCGCTGAATCGGATGCCAAGTAGTACCGAAAGTCCGGTCTCTCCTGATCCTTCCGTAGCATATCCTGTCGGATTTGAAAAAGGAAAGTCAAAGCGACGGTCGCGGTGCCGGAAGAGTAAACCTGCGGAGAGGTTACGATCCGGATGAAGCAGTAGCCCGGCACAATTGCTTATGCCACCGGTTGTAATAATGGCTGACTCGCCAAATAGCAGTGCATGGTTCCCTGTATGTCTGTAATCGACGGAAACCGCCGACGTTGTTTTTCGCGTCCGACTGAACCGGGCATAGGGTTCTTGGTTAGGAGCATCCGGCTGATCATTCCTTATGGTGCACGCGGTGATTCCGGTCTTCCAACCATTTACATTGTAACCGATCCTGCCTCCATATGATGCTGTGTGGCCAATTCCTGCTGATGAAGTCTCGCCAGGTGTCCGGTGATAGCCCGAGAGGTTTTCTGAGAAATACATCGACAAGGAGTCGGGCGACCACGTAATACGTCCGTCTTTTTTCAGATAGGAGCCGAACAGCAGTAACTCGAGCTTCTTGCTGCTGAATTGAA
>JBJOMA010000116.1:0-2577 GCA_046052625.1 Bacteroidota bacterium | reverse complement strand
GTACATCGGAAGCGACGGCGATGACCTCGCCTGCGCAACAATATCCCAACGAGGATGGTGCATCCAGTCTGTTCATCACCATCCGGTACGTATCCATCCAACCATAGGTGCGTGCGGCTTTCAACACCTTTCGGAATTCGTCTTTCCGAGCCCGCGCCTTGCCGATATACCCCAATCGTGCATCCTGCACGCTCTTCCCTTCCGTACCCGCGCTGATAAGCGAGAAATGATTACGAACCAGCACACTTCCGGGCGGTAATGCCGGGAAGGGCACCTCCAACAGGCGCATTTCGCCATTTCGGAGATTCTGTGTGAGCTGGATCACGGAGTTAGTGGTTGGTTATTAGTGGTTAGTTCCTGATGGTTGGTTCCTGGTGGTTAGTTATTACTCCCTGCTTTTCGCATCGGAATCGCTACTCGCATCTCGCTACACGCAACCTATGCCCTGAGCTTGTCGAAGGGGCGCTACTCGCATTCTTCCTCTGCTTCGCTCCGGCGGACAGGCTCGCTACTCGCTACTCGCACCCCGCTTTTCTCAATCGCATCCCGCATCCTCACTACCATGGCCTTTTCGGTATAACGTTGTTCGTAGGTCTTCCTGCTCTCTTTCGCCATTTCCAATCGCAGCGATTCATCGCTCATGAGTCGCTTCAGCCGCTCAGCAATTGCATTGGCGTCGCGCACCGGAACAATGTATCCGTTCAATCCGTCCGCTACCGCCTCGGCAATCGCACCCCGATCAGTGGCAATGATCGGCAATCCGGCCGCTTGTGCTTCCACGATCACCCACGGATGACCTTCCGGGTCGCGCGGAGTGAAAAGGAATGCATCAGCGGATGTCAATGCCTCCCACTTCTGCTCACCGGTGACTGCCGGAGCGAAACATACCGGCAATCGGTGTTTTTCTACGAATTCAGTACAATTTCGTTGCATTTCCGGCGACCGCCATGATCCAACCACATCCACCTCAAATTCTCCGATTCCGGCGTTTTTAAGGAGTCGTACGGCCTCCAACACGTCCTCGATTCCTTTGGAGGCCTGAAGATTGGCCAGATAGAGCGCCTTAAAGGGATGGTGGCGCCGAAAATCCGGCAGAATTGGATAATCCGCTCCATTCGGAACCACGTGAATTCGCTCTTCGGGCACCAACCCGCTGAATACGGATCGCAACCGTTCTCCCTGGACGATGACCCCTGACACCCGCCTCAGCACAAAACGTACATACCGCTTCATCCAGCGGTCCGACTGTTCATACCAGTTCCGAAAGTTACTTCCCCGCAAATGGAAGACCGCCCGGGTGAAAAGCGCTCTGGCAATCAATACATACAACGAGTCCTTCAGGAATCCCAGCCGCGATTGCGAAACAGGTACGATGCATAAATGCGGTCGGTAGCGGAGGATCATCCATTTCATCCTTGCATAAATCAACAGCGTACGGTAAGCTTTGGCCAAACTCCACCTGCCCATCGATTCCAAAGAACGGTGGGCACGGGTATCCAAGTGAACCAGTCGGAAATGCTCCTTCAAGGATGAATCCAAGAGGATACGTGTGGCAATGGCCGGACCCATATACGGCGGCGGCAGCTTGCCTAACAACAGGACGACAGGCCGATTCATATGCCGGATTGTGGAAGCGGTGGCGGCGCGGGAGGCGGGAAGGCGTGACGGGAGATCACACGTTTTTGCTTGAGCGGCAAGGGCGGCGGTACATCGTACATGCGCTTCTTGGGTAACAACGCGAAGCACGTGATCGGGAAGATATAATTGATGAACGGCAGATAGATCATCGGCAGCGTGCTGACCGAATAAGCCGCCAAAGCAGTCATGGCCGTAAAATAGAGGAAGCGCTCCGGCTTCTGCAGCTTACGCCAACCGAGCGCGACAGCAAGCAGAAAGAGCAGATAGGCGGCAAGACCTACGATACCGGTCAGGAAAAGGATGCGTACGTAGTCACTGTGCATCCCGCCGCCGACCATGATGGAAGCTTCCTTTACACCGGAGAGCGAAACCCCGAACAGCTGAGCGACGGGACCCATGTTGAACCAGATGGCAAAGTAACGTTGCCATCGGGAAACGCGTCCGTTCAATCCGTACTGGATGTCCGCATCACCTCCGATGACGTTCATCTCCTTACGCAGCAGGGGCTCGATATAATGCTGATAGATGGGCTCGGCGAAAATCGGCAGTACGATGAGAGCGATGACCCCGACGACCGCCAATCCGCGTATGTTCTGTGAATTGTAGAAGAGCAGCCATGTCAGGCAGACCAGGAAGACACCCCAGGTTGCGACGTGACGCAGCTGGGCGATTCCGACTGCGCAGATCAGGAAAACCGCGAACATCTTGAGGGTCGGCGCCGAAACCTTCTTTTTGGAATAGATCTTATCCAGAAAGAAGTAGCCCATCGTGATGAAAGCGCCGATGAAATAGAGTCCGTAACTGACGCTGTCGGCGAAGTTGCCGCGAAGTCGTGTGCCTCCGCCCCTGCCCTCGGAAACATATTCAGGCGTCAGCGGGTGTACGAACAACTCGAAGCCGAGCATGAAAAACGGCACGAGACAGGAAATGAAGAAATTG
>JBJOMA010000115.1:0-9261 GCA_046052625.1 Bacteroidota bacterium | reverse complement strand
CGCCGGAGCTGTTTATCTGGATGATATACGATTAGTACCTGTACCACGATGAAACGGTTTTACATAGCGCTGATCAGTATCTTCCCGCATTTCATCGTTCCGTCGGTGACCTTTGCGGGATCCGTCAGTCGGATAGATTCGTTGTTGGGACTGATGACGCTGGAAGAGAAGGTCGGCCAATTGTCGCTGGTCGACCTGGGCGTCATTGCACGCGGCGGCATCTGTGATCTGATACAACCGCAACAGATCGATACGGCGAAACTTCGCACCGCCATCCAACGCTATCATGTCGGCGCGGTACTGAATGTGGGTTGCGGCAGCGGCACTATCGGGCTGGAACGTTGGCATGAATTGCTTTCCACAATTCAAGAACAGAATTTGTGTTTATCCCGGTTGCCGATACCGGTTCTTTACGGTATCGATGCCATTCACGGGGCTAATTACACGAAAGGAGCTACTCTTTTCCCTCAACCCATCGGGCAGGCTGCGACGTGGCATCCGGAATTGGTGGAGCAGTTGAATGCAGTTACGGCCTACGAGGTACGTGCCACCGGTATACCGTGGAATTTTTCTCCTGTCCTCGATCTGGCTCGCCAACCTTTATGGTCGAGGTTTTTTGAAACCTACGGAGAAGATGTGTTGCTTTCCGGCACGATGGGCAAGGCTGCTGTCCGTGGATTACAGGGACAGGATGTCAATGATCCCTGCCGTGTCGCTGCATGTCTCAAACATTTCCTAGGTTATGGTTTTCCACTCAGCGGACACGATCGTACTCCTGTCTGGATGAGTGACCGGGAACTGAGGGAATATTTTCTGCCGGCGTTCGAGGCGGCGATCCGTGACGGAGCGAAATCCATCATGGTGAACTCCGGGGAAATCAACGGTACTCCCGTGCATGCAAACCCCGATCTTCTGATCCGATTGCTTCGCGAAGAATTAGGCTTCCGGGGGGTCGTTGTGACCGATTGGGAGGATATCTATAAACTGGTCACGATTCATCATGTAGTCGCCACCCGGAAGGAAGCTGTGAAACTGGCGATTCTTTCCGGTATAGACATGAGCATGACGCCGAATGATTTCGAGTTCAATGATCTGTTGCTTGAATTGGTACATGAAGGGAGCGTACCGGTTTCCAGGATTGACTCCTCTGTCAGACGGGTCCTCCAACTCAAAGAGGAGTTGGGATTGTTCGAAATGAAGAAGAGCCGGCCGCTCGATTATCCCCGGTTCGCCGATACGGCAGCTGTCGCATTGAATTACAAGGTCGCTGCCGAATCCATGACCCTGCTTAAGAACAACGATCAGGTGTTGCCGCTCGATCCCGTCAAGGAGAAGATATTCGTCTGCGGACCGGCAGCCCATTCGTTGAATCTGCTCAATGGTGGTTGGACCCATACGTGGCAGGGCGTCGATCCCCGATTCAACACGCCGGGTAAATCCACGATCCTGGAAGCAGTAAGCAAAGCGGGACCGGTGACCCATCATCCCGGCTCCACGACAGACTCTCTGCTCGACATCATGGCGTGCTTGCGCATGGCGCGTCAAGCGGATAAGATTGTCGTATGTCTGGGCGAGACGCCTGCCACGGAAGTTCCGGGTAACATCGATGACCTGACCTTACCGGAAGCGCAGTCAACACTGGTCATACGACTTGCGGAGCTGGGGAAGCCGATCATCCTGGTCTGTTGCTTCAATCGGCCGCGCATCATACATGCTATAAGTAATAATGTGGCGGCCATCCTATATGCCTATTTACCGGGAGATGAAGGCGGTCGGGCGATCGCTGACGTGTTGACTGGACGTATCAATCCTTCCGGTCGATTGCCTTTCACGTATCCGGCTGCAGCGAATGCACTGGTTCATTATGACCGGAAACATTCGGAAGACCTTGATGTCGATTTTTCATTTAAGGCCTACCGGCCTGAGTTTGATTTCGGTGCCGGTCTATCCTATACGCGCTTCGAGTATTCGGGGCTGTCGGTCGACGACTCACTCTTGCAGGATGCCGATTCCGTGACGGTTGAGTTGACAGTGGAGAATCGGGGAAATCGATACGGGGAAGAAGTGGTCCAAATGTACTATCACGACAGAGTGGCTTCCATCACGCCTGCTGTAAGGAAGCTGGTTGCCTTCCGGAGGACAGGATTGGAACCCGGTAAAAAGGAGCGTGTACGTTTTGTGTTGTACAAAAAGGATTTCTCATTCATTGACCGCCAACTTCATCGTGTCACCGAACCCGGTGAAGTTGATCTGATGGCAGGACCTCTTCAAACAACTATTCATGTTCAATAGGAAAATACATACGCTGCTGTTCGTTCTGCTCGTTTTTACGCTTGCTTCCTGCGAGCAGTCGGATCCGCCGTCCGCCGGTGGAGCCGATGAGCCGGGCGATATCCATTTCTCCGGCTATGATTGGAAGATCAAAGACAGCAACGGAGGATTGATGGGCCCCGGGAATAATTACTTCTCGAAGGATCCGGGTAACGTATGGTTGGACCAGAACGGACACTTGCACCTGCGGATTCGCAAGGTTGGCAACCGGTGGACGTGCAGCGAGGTGATTTCGACTTCGGAGTTCGGATATGGCACCTATGTGTTCACGGTGTCAAGCGACGTTTCGACACTTAATGAGAAAGTCGTTTTCGGATTGTTCACCTGGAGCGATTACACCTTTCTGGAAGCTGCGAACAGCGAAGTGGATGTGGAGTTTTCAAAGTGGAACAATCCCAATGATACCTTTTTGCTGACGTACAGTGTACAACCGGTCTGGTTCGACAATCCTTCTCCCTATCTTGAACGGACTCGCCGACCTTCTGTGGCGCGTAATTATCTTCGTTCAACCGCTACGCATGTCTTCAATTGGACCCCGGACACGATCACCTGGAATTCCTACGCCGGGGATTATCCTCCAACCGGCGCATCCTGGGCGTCGTGGTCATTTGACAGGTCCAAACCGTCCCGGCAGAAAATCGAGGGAGGTCGTACTTCTCAACCTGTTGTCATCCCTGCCCCGTTCACAACCACCAATGCACGCATGAACCTTTGGTTGTTGGGGGGCTTACCGCCAACCGACAACACCGAAGCGGAGGTGGTTGTGAAGCGGTTTCAGTACATCCCCCGATGAGTCGGCACCCTCAATCTCCAATAAACATCCATTTGTTCGAATTAATACATAAAAAGACGAGTATAACCAGTAAAAACCCCCTTTCTTAACCAAAATCAATGTCATGAAAAAACAATTACTGCTGATCGCAAGCGTGATGATGTTCGCCGCACGCGTATTCGGTCAATCCCAGGTCGATCTTCCGATCGACTTCGGCAATGCGAACGTGAATTATGATCTTGTCGATTTCGGTGGCAATACCAGCATGTTGGCTACCGATCCGGCTGATCCGAACAACATGGCCTGCATGATTGACAAATCAGCGGCCGCACAGACATGGGCCGGTACCACGTTCGGAGGCACCCTGGGTTTTGCCAATCCGATTCCCTTTGTTTCAGGATCCACCGTGCTTACGATGCGCGTGTATTCACCTGACAGCGGAATCGTGATCCGTCTGAAGGCGGAGAACCTGAATGATCCGACACAGTCCGTAGAAACCGATGCGCATACTTCTGCGGTCAATACATGGGAAATACTGACGTTTGATTTCGCGAATCAGGCCACCGGTACTGCCGCTATCAACTTCACCTATGTCTACAATAAGCTTTCCGCATTCTTCAATTTCGGCGTGGATGGTGCCACGGCCGGACAGAAGACCTACTATTGTGACGATATCAATTTCGTTGCCGGTCCGCCAGCTGCAGTGACCTATACCTTTCAGGTACAGAATCCGGATTCCACACCGGTATACGTCTTCGGAAGCTGGAACGGCTTCAGCAATTGGCCGGGCACGCCGATGTCGTCCCTGGGCGGCGGAGTATACACAGCAGACATCCCGCTGAATCCCTCCAGTTCCTACGAGTATTTGTTCGTGAACGGACCGACACCGACCAAAGAGGTACTGCTTCCTACGTGGCCCTGCACGAACGGTAATGCACAATACACGAACCGGACGCTGACCACAGGGACGACGGATTCTTCCCTCTGCGCCATCTGGGCCACTTGCAATACATGCAACGTGATTGTCTCCAATCCCATTAACCTTCCGATCACGTTCGATGATACCACGGTGAATTACGCGTTGGTGGATTTTGGTGGTAACACCAGTGCCATTCAGACGGATCCGATAGGAGGAACCAACCAGGTGCTGATGGTAGACAAGTCGAACACGGCTCAGACTTGGGCGGGTACGACGGTCGGAGGAAACGGATTAGCCCTTCCGATTCCTTTTGCGGGAAATGCAACCCGGATTTCAATGGCAGTATATTCACCGGATGCCGGTACTCCTATTCGTATGAAAGCGGAAAACGCCGCCAACGGTACAGTCTCCGTCGAAACGGAAGCTACCACCACCATCAGCAACGGATGGGAAACCCTGGAGTTCAATTTTGCGAATCAGGCAGCCGGTACCGCGGCCATCAATTTCGGCAATGTCTATGATAAGCTTTCCGTGTTTTTCAACTTCGGTGTGGACGGTGCCACAGCGGGACAGAAGACCTACTATTGCGACGATATCACCTTCTTGCCGCCGGTCTCCAATCTAATCAACGTGACGTTCCAGGTACAGAATCCTGACAGTACGCCGGTTTCCGTAATCGGCAGCTGGGACTGGACGGCATTCCCCGGAGTTCCGATGACGCCGGTAGGTAATGGTATCTATTCGGGCACCGTTCCGCTCCAAGCCTCATCGAGCTACGAATTCAAATTCGTAAACGGTGGCGTATCAGTCCTGGAGAACTTGGATCCGACATGGCCTTGCACCAACGGCAATGCTCAGTATACCAACCGCACCTTGTCGCTGGGCACCACCGACACGACTCTCTGTGCCGTTTGGAGCTCTTGCAATACCTGTAACGTAATCGTTTTAAATCAGGTTGATCTGCCGGTCGACTTCGATTCCACCAATATCAATTATGCGTTGGTAGATTTCGGAGGCAATGCAAGCAATATCGAAACGGATCCGATCGGCGGAACGAATCAGGTATGTAAAGTGATCAAGAGCAATACGGCACAGACATGGGCTGGAACTACCATTGGCGGATCCGCCGGATTTGTCAATGCTGTTCCGTTCGCTTCCGGGGCCACAACGATGAGTATGCGTATCTACTCCCAAGATGCAGGCACGACCATCCGTATGAAGGTCGAGGATCCGGCTAACGGAGCTATCAGTGTCGAAACCGATGCCGTGACGACGACGAGCAATGCGTGGGAGACGTTAAACTTCGACTTCGCAAATCAAGCTACGGGTACAGCGCCGTTGAATTTTGCCAATAATTATCAGAAGTTGTCGGTATTCTTCAATTTCGGCATCGACGGAGCCACGGCCGGTACCAAGACCTATTATTTTGATGACGTGCAGTTCGGCGGGAGCGTCGGTGTGACGGACCCGTCGATGGAGGAGTTCAGTTTAGTTGTCACTGAAGGGGGCCTGTACGTCCGTGGATCGAGCACCCGATTGATTTCAGCCTTGGAAATCTATGACATGCTCGGACGTCCCGTTTACCGTTCTTCAGGAACCTGCACAACCAATACGCTTATTCCTGTGAACTTCGATCGTTCTGCGCTTTATGTTGTGAAGTTGACTACCGATCAAGGCACATCCTCTTTCAAAGGAGTCGTGCTAAAGTGATGTCATAAGCCGGGGGTTCATCCGAAATGTGATATCCCTGATTTTGCGGCGCCGCTATTAGCCGCACTTACTGCAAATTTGCTGTTGGCCTGTTGGAAACAAATCCTGTTTCCGACAGGCCAACTTCATTTCAGAGAAGGTAAACGAATTTCTCGATAGGTATCTGATCTGTCAATTATGTGCATAGGATCCCCGGTTCGCACCTACATTATTTCTAATCTCGCACAGCCGTGTAATCACCGCGGTGCACATCAAATCGTCTAATGATAAGCAGGAAGAAAATTCCTCCCTTCAAAGGATGTTCGGCATTTTCATCCAGTACGACCTGAAATTTCTACCCCCAATCGCAAAGCGTTCACGGTCACACAACCGAATTACATGTCTTATAAATGACAAATGATTAAAAAGTGTAATTCACTCACCATTGCTGCACTCCTACGGGCAAGCCCGTATCTTCTTAGCCCCGCTAAACAGGACTACAGCTTCATCAAACGAAGCGTATTCCGTTCTCCGTCGATGACGGCTACCAGAATATACAGTCCCGGCGGATAATCGCCGGCGATGCGCAAGGTCTCGGAAGCATTGATGCTGCCGGTCTCGATCAACCGTCCGTTGCTGTCATACACCGTGAACTCGACGGTCTCCTGCCCGGAGTCTATCTTGAGCGAAAATGCGTCGTGCGACGGATTCGGGTAAGCCACAATGGCATCTTCAAGGCTGCCGTCCGGCGCACTCATCCTTGGTTTAGGACATCCGGTCCGCTTGGTGTTGCTGAGCTTCGCCGCCTTGTTAAGGCTGTTTCCGCAGGTGGACGTATAGGCCACTCGGATGCTGTCGAGGCTGCCCGCTGCCGCATTGCTCGAATACTTGATCCGGATGATACGCGAAGCGAGCGATCCGGAGTCCAGTACTCCGGTGGTGCCGACCGGACCCGTCGGCATCGTCCAGCTGTATCCGGTAGCTGCAACGGTCGTGGAGGTTGCTGTTGTCAAAAGCGGTGCCGTGTAACGGTAGATCCTGGCGTTGCAGGTATTTGAGACAAGCGCCATCGTAATGGATGCAGGCGGGAGCGGCTTGTTCGTTACAGTGAGATGCAGCGTGTCGACCGAAGGACAGCCGTTCGAATTAAGGTAACTACGCAGGTAGTTGCCGGAGGCGGAATAGGTGACACCGTTCCAGACATAGCTGCCGCAAGAAGTGACGGTGAATGCATTGTTCGTCGAGCATTCGCGGAACGGATTGCTCCAACGTGGGTCGGTCAATATGATGGTATCCGTCAGCGTCTTGAGAAAGGCCACTAATGCGGCTTTCTCCGTGGGTGTGAAGTGTGGCCTGCGTGGCGGACAGGTATCGCAGGTATTGTTGTTAGGATTGACGGTCCCGGGAATGATCTCGCGCAGGAATCCGGAAAGATTGACATGCTCCTTTACCGAATCGCTGTAAAAATCGATGACCTGTTCCAGCGTCCTGAAACGTCCGTCGTGCATATAAGGTGCCGTAAGTTCGACGTTGATCAAGGAAGGAACGCTGAATTTTCCATCCTGTGCGTGACGTCCAGAGGCCGCACCAACGCCGTTATCGGCATAAATCGAATCAAGTCCGATGTTCTGGGCCCCCTGCTGGACCATGACATTGCGTGTATGGCATGCCTGGCAGTTTCCGCGGGTGATGTCCATGAACAGGTCCTTGCCAAGATTCTCCTGAGCCGTGAAATTGGTAAAAGGAGTTGTTTCGGGAGGGCCGGTGGTTATATCCACACCTTTCCGGAATTTCGATCCGAACGTATTCATGCTCCGGATGAACTGCGCCATGGCTTTCGCAATTCGGGTAGGGGTCACTGACGGATCGCCGAAGGCATTCGTGAACAAAGTCGTGTAGTAGCCTTTGGAAGCGATGCGGGCGACCAGCGTATCGATTGATAAGCCCATTTCTACCGGACTGATAATCGGCATCAATACCTGTTGCTCGAGCGAAGCGGCGCGGTTATCCCAGAAGAAGGAGCTGTCGCGCTGGAAACGTGCATGGATCAATCCCATCGAATTTCGTGTTGTGCGCTGACCATTGAAGCCGATACTGAAGCGAGCCGTGTCGGTGAACGAGAAACGTTGTTGGTGACAGGACGCGCATGCTACGGTACGGTTGGCCGACAATTCTGTATCGTAGAAAAGGACTCTTCCCAAAGTGGCACCGTGGTCGGTGATGGGATTGTCGGCCGGCGTATTGTCCATGTTCGACAGGTTATTGAGAATATCGATGGGGAAGACGATGTTCGCATAATTGAACGGAACCGCAGGCAGGAAGGGCATTTGATAAGCTATAGCCACAGTGAAACCGACTAGTAAAAAAGGGAGCAGGATTCTTTTGAGCATGAACGGAAGAGGTTAGAGTAGCGTAAGATGCAAAATCCCGTGTAAGGTTTAAAATCATTAAAAGGAAGTTTGCCCTGCGTTACTTCGGGTTCACCTCAAAAACGATATATGACTTCCGTCGGGAATACAGATTTGGGAATTGATAATGCAGAATTAAGAATGCAACCCGTATCCGCCTGCGCTAAGCTTCGGCGGACAAGCCTATCGCTCGCAATCCGCCTCCTTCCGACATGCGTCGGAATTCGGCGTACACGTCCGCACCTAGCAATCCGCCTCCTTCCGACATGCGTCGGAATTCGGCGGACAAGCCCGCACCTAGCAGCCCGCAACCTTTTGGCCAAGTGACCTTAACCCTTTATCAACCTAAAAAAGTGCTCTTTACCGGCGTTAATTCGCGTTTTAACACTCCCCCTCCGATATCGCGCGTTTCCCTCATTGTAGTTGTAAAGGATATTCACTAAAATTGAATGTTCGGTCGGTAAGTTCTATTTGAATCCGGTCAACAACTTCAATTCCATGAAGTCAAAACTCCTGATCGCCGCCATCCTGTTTCCGCTGTTCATGACAGGACAAGTGATCAATCATTTCGACCAGACGGACTCCAGGTGGAGTGTGGCGAGAACGTTTCCCGCAGGCACCCCGCAGGCGCCGAACTTCGTCAGCACCACGACTTTGATTTACGGTATCGACGGGAACATCTTCCTGAACGGAAACAGTTGGATGCGCCTGTATGTGACCGACGACTCTGCGTTCTCCACCAATCTTATGTTTGCAGGGTTGATCCGCAATTCCGGTAATCGCATATTCTTCATCGATCCATCAGGACAGCCTTATACGCTCTATGATTTCAACCTGCAGGTCGGTGACAGTGTCCCGTATCGCTTCGGAACAACGACCGTGTATCTCCCGCTCCTGTCAATCGACAGTGTTCAGATCGATCAGGCATATTACCGCACTTTTCATTTCGGAGAACCTACCGGCCTGAACGCATTCACGCAATTGAATGAAGTGTGGATCGAAGGAATCGGAAGTGTTCACGGTCCGACCTTCCCTCTCTCACCCGTCGTCTTCAGCACTGAGATTCCCGATTCTCTCGAACTGGTCTGCTCTTTTTCTGCAGGTCACCAAATCTGGCAGCATCCGGACTATGCTTCCTGCTA
>JBJOMA010000114.1:0-9914 GCA_046052625.1 Bacteroidota bacterium | reverse complement strand
TGCGCGAAGCAGAGAAAATCCTGCAGAAGTATAAGATCGAGAAGCTACCGGTAGTCGATAAAAAAGGACGGCTGATCGGACTGATCACCTACAAGGACATCAACAAAATCAAGTCACGCCCGGGTGCCTGCAAAGACGAGCACGGACGACTGCGTGTCGGTGCCGCCATCGGAGTCACTGCAGACGCGCTCGATCGTGCCAAAGCGTTGGTGGAAGCAGGTGTCGACATCGTAACCATCGATACCGCCCACGGTCACACCAAGGGCGTAGTCGAGGTGCTGAAGAAAGTGAAGAAAGCGTTTCCAAAACTTCCGGTCATCGTAGGAAACATCGCCACGGGCGAAGCGGCGCGCTATCTCGCCGCAGCAGGTGCCGATGCGGTCAAAGTCGGAATCGGTCCGGGATCCATCTGCACCACACGCGTCATCGCAGGAATCGGTGTTCCGCAGTTCACCGCCGTGCACGATGTGGCAGAGGCGCTGAAAGGAAGCGATGTAGGGATCATCGCCGACGGCGGAATCCGTTACAGCGGAGATATCGCCAAAGCGATTGCCGCCGGAGCGGATTGTGTGATGCTGGGATCCTTGTTCGCCGGCACAGAGGAATCTCCCGGAGAAACCATGATCTACGAAGGAAGGAAATTCAAGTCCTACCGGGGGATGGGATCCATCGAAGCGATGCGTGAGGGTTCCAAAGACAGGTACTTCCAGGCTCAGACCGATGACGTGAAAAAACTGGTTCCGGAAGGAATCGTAGGCCGCGTCCCCTACAAAGGGCATGTCGCTGAAGAGATCTATCAACTGGTCGGCGGACTGCGTGCATCCATGGGATATGTCGGCGCCAAAGACATCTCCCGGTTGAAAAAAGCATCCTTCATTCGGATCACTTCTGCCGGAGTGCGGGAGAGTCATCCGCACGACGTCACCATCGTGAAAGAAGCTCCGAACTATCACCGATAAGCAAAGTGTGTCGAACGCTGCTGCTCAATTGCGCAGCAGGGTGACTGCTCCTACTTTTCGCAGCAGCACGCCGTCGGGTTTCCTGGCTTCCAGCAGATACACATATACTGCCTGCTCCGAAGCGGCTCCGTTAATGCTTCCATCCCACCCTTCTCCCGGATTGTCCGTCGAGAAAACGACCTGGCCCCATCGGTCATAAATCACGAACCTATAGTCCTCCTGCGGTACGAACACCGGATAGGGCCGGAAGATCTCATTGAGACCGCCACCCGGATGAAACGCATTCGGAATGAAAACCTGCGGCTCTTGTACCAGACAAAGTTCATTCGACAACGCCTCATCGACGAAACCTGCGGTATCGCCCGGTGCCTGAACCGCAGTAACCTGGTAACAGAACGTACCATCACTGTAGAAATCGTCCAACACGAGATCTGTAAACTCCAACGTCTGTCCGCCAGGAACGACGGCTACCGGAAAAGGATCTCGGATGCCGTTTACCGTGCGGAAAACCAGATACCTATCGACACCGCTTGACCACTCACCGTAAGTGGTCCAACGGATGCTGTTCGAGGCACCGGTCAAGGCCTCGCCACGCAACAAGACCGATCGACTGACTTGAGAAGACCGTACCGGACGACCACAACTGTCGATGACGACCACTTGGTAGTAATACACTCTTTCGGACGGATCCGCTGAAGGGTCCGGGATATCAACCAGGCTTCCACCCGATCCATTGACGGCTGCAACCGGAGAAAACGGTCCGCCGGGAGCGTTCGAACGAAGCAGACGGTAGCCTTGTACGACAGCAGCCGCATCGGTGTGGACCGTCACATTGATTAACGTCCCGCTCCTGACGGAAACACTTCGGATGCGACAGAAAGTCGGTGGAGTCGGAAAAAACGGCGTTACACAAAATCTGCTGGAAGTGGATGAGCGTGTAGCTACCGCCTGGCGAGCCACAACGCGGTAACAATACGGCGTCCCTGAAATGATGGCCGTATCCTCGTATGCCGTAGCACCGGTAACCGACCCGATAAGTTGTTCTGCACCGCCGGCAGTGCTTCGATAAACATCGTAAAGGACAAGGCTGTTCCAGTACGTATACGGGTTCCAACTAAGCGTCACCGAGCGGTCACAACGGTCGAAAGTACCGGTGAGGTGAATGGTGGTGTGCGGTAGGCTCTGAGCACTTGGATTTCCGCAGCTGTCGACAGCGATCAATTGGAACGAGACGGATTGGGAAGACGCATTCACGGCTGTTGCAGTATTCGTAGTACCTATACCGAACAGTGTATCGATCGGCGTCCAGATGGAGCCTACGCCCTGCAATATCACATAGGCACGGGTGTCCGGCGAGGGATCCGGCGGCCATCCGATTACGACATTGCCATTGATGTCGACCGAAACGGAATCCAGGACGGGCATCATCGGCGGTTGAAGATCGCGGAAACGGTCGCCATCGATGTTCGAGACAGAACGACAGCCGCTTTGATCCATTACCTCTATCCGGTAATCGACCGTATCATCGCAGATGGAGATAAGGTCGTTGTACCTCATCGGATTTCCGGAAAGTGCGGCGTTGACCGAATCGATGAGCGTAAAAACACCCGCAGGGTATTCCCTGTAAACCTGATAGTAATTCGAATGGGTGGCGATCAGCGGCGTATGCATGACGTTCCAACCCAGAACGGCGTATCCGCTACCGGGATTCAAGACGACGAGCTGCAAGGCGCGGACGGTATCAGATACAACATCGGCAACGCCGGCGCTTTTACAGACGATGAAATACCAGGCTGGAGTGACTGAGGCGTTCGCGGCAGCATGGGTGGTTACGGTATCGGAATAAACTAAAATGCTGTCGACGGCCGTGAAGGGCCCCGTCTGTGCAGTGGAATGAAACACCTTATAGGACGAAAAGCCGGCCGGATTCAGCCCGGACCGGTCCCAGGTGACGGTAGTGCCACCGGAGGCATCGATCGAGATGCAGCGGATGTGAAAAGTCTGCGCTGAACTGCGGCCATAAAACAGACTGACCGTGAAGAAAAGCAGTATCAGGCGAACCGTGTAACCCACTGGTTATAAATTTAATCTGAATTTAGTGCATCCGGCAATCATTTTACGCCAACGACCAGTTCAAGGAGGTCAAGGCGGTCGTAATACTTGAAGGCCAGCGCGCGCAATTCCTCCGGGCCAATCGTTTCAAGCGTTTTGAGATATCGCTGATAATAGGAGTAATCAAGCCCGCTAAGATGAATCGACTTGAAGCGGTCGATCAACGAGAACGGTCCGTCGATGCTTTTCAGGAAAGATCCCAGCATGTAGTTGCGGACCATGGATAATTCCGATTCATCGACACACTCGTGACGCAACCGTTCCACTTCCTTGTAGATCTCTTCAAGTGCAGGCATTGTGACATCCGCACCCACTTCTGTAGAAATGAAAAAATAGCCGGTACGTGAAAGAGACACGACGGCCGAACCGATTCCGTAGGTATACCCTTTGTCCTCCCGGATATTCGACATAAGTCGGGAACCGAAGTATCCGCCCAGCAACGTATTCAGGACCGCCAGACCCGGATAATCGGGATGCGTGCGGTTGATCATCCGTTTACCGATGCGAATGGCCGACTGCAATGCACCCTCCTTGTGGATGTAATGGGTATGTTCAGCCAGGGTCGGGAACTCGCCGGCGGTACTCCTGACAGGAGAACCTTGCCCCCACCCGTTTTTACCGAACCGTTCATTCAGCAGTTGGAAGGTCTTGTCGTAGATCTTGCCTGCGACCAGGACGGTGCAGTTAGCGGCCGTATAATGTGCGGCATGATAACGAGCCAAATCGTCGCGCGTGATGCGGTCATAATCCTCCGGTTGGGCGAAAAAACCGTACGGATCCTTGTTTCCGAAGAGCAACCGGTTGAAATGACGTCGAGCCAGTGAATTGACTTTTTCGTTCTCCACTACTAATCGCTGCTTCTGCTTGGTGGTAAAGACCTTCAACTCCGAGTCCGGATATGCGGCTTCAAAAAGTATTTCCTGAACGACCGGCAGTGTCTTTTCAAGGTGCTTGTTAAGCGTGTAGAGCACGACCGAACAGGAATCGGCAGACTCCTCGGTTTCCAGAAAGGCGCCCACATCATCGATCATTTCCGCAAGTTCCAAAGCGGAATGCCGGTGTGTCCCCTCGATGATTAGGCGGTTGCTAGTGATGTTCAGCAGCGGTGATTCAGGATCGAAGGAACGATTGCCGAAGAGGAATTCGATGCGCACCAGATCCTGGAATCCGGCATTGACAGAATATACGGGGATGCCGTTATCCAGAAGGAAGGAGGCTGCCGGCTGGACCGTAAGATTCCTGACTTGAGTGGCGGAAGGTGCAGTGGTCCTGTCGGGTCCTGTATTTATGGCGGTTGTCATTTAGAATCAGTTGTTGGAGAGGTAGTGAAGAACGGATGCGTTACCGGGGCGAAAGACGTTTTTGGCCGAAGCGCGGATCTGCTCGCGGGTCACGGCGGAGTAGCGCGCCATCTCCGAGTTGACAAGATTCGCATCACCCATATAATCGGCAACGGCAAGGGCAAGCGCCCTTCCGGCCAGATCGGTTTCGGAGAACTCGATGGTAGACTCCACCTTGTTTTTTGCGCGCTCCAGTTCAGCCTCCGACACCAGATCGTCAGTAATACTCTTAAGCTCTTCACGGATGGCAGATTCCGCGTCCTGCATGGCAACCCCTTTGATCAGTTTTCCTTCGACCACGACGAGTCCTTTGTCGAAATCGCCGGTTAGGTAGGCCTGGACATCGCTGAAAAGCTTCTGCTGCTTCACCAGTCTGTTATACAGTCTTGACGACTTCCCCCTTGAAAGGATATCCGTCATCAGGTCGGTAGCGTAAAACTCCTCATCAAGACGTGAGCATGCATGGAAGGCCATGTAGACGGAATCGAACGGAATATCCCGCTTCACGGTCAATTCACGGTCCTCCGTCTGGACGGGCTCGGCGGGATATGCGGGACGCTGGCCCGCGTTACGTTTGATTTCACCGAACCATTTCTCCGCAAGAAGGACGACGTCTTCCGTATTCACACCACCGGCAACCACCATCACGGCATTGTCAGGCGCATAATGTCGATGAAAAAAATCCTTTACATCACCCAGCGTCGCTTCTTCGATGTGTGAAACTTCTTTTCCGATGGTGGCCCACTGGTAAGGGTGGACCTTGTAGGCCAACGGACGTAGCAGGAGCCATACATCGCCGTAAGGTTGATTCAGATAACGTTGCTTGAACTCTTCCACCACCACCTGGCGTTGAACCTCCAGGCTTTTCTCTGAAAATGCCAGGCTCAACATGCGGTCGCTTTCCAGCCAGAAGGCAGTCTCCAGATTGTTTGCCGGCAAGGTGCAGTAATAATTGGTGATATCGTTGTTCGTGAACGCGTTGTTGTCGCCACCTGCCAATTGCAGCGGACTGTCGTATTCAGGAATGTTCACGGAACCGCCGAACATGAGATGTTCGAACAGGTGGGCGAAGCCGGTCCTGGATGCGTCCTCGTCGCGGGCACCGACTTTATAGAGGATGTTCACCGTAGCCAGCGGTGTTGAAGGATCCTCGTGGACGATAAGCGGCAGGCCGTTAGAGAGGATGTGGCGGGAGAATCGGATCATACAGTAAAGGTACGAAGGTCAGCGCCTGATCGACGCGTGGACCAGAACGTACAATCCGCGTATTTATTGACAATCCGCTCAGCGGCCGGTCGCACTGCACAGACGGTCACGGGCGTCCAGAAATTCACGCCAGACCTCCCGGACGATTTCGCCGGCTGGTTTGATTTCACGGATGGAGGCGGAAATCTGACCGATTTCAAGCTCACCTTCCTCCAAATCACCTTCGAACATGCCTTTTTTAGCTCGGGCACGACCCAGCAGCTGCGTCAGTTCTTCTGCTCCGGCTCCGCGAGCCTCAGCGGCCTCTACCTCCTGTGAAAACCTGTTACGCAAGAGCCGCACCGGTGTCAGTTGTTTCAGCTGAAGCTTGGTTTCCCCCTCCACTGCGCTCACGACGCGCTGTTTGAAGGATTCGTGTGCGGAGGATTCTTCCGAAGCGACGAAACGCGATCCCATCTGGACCCCTTCAGCGCCCAATGCGAATGTCGCCAGCATCGCACTGCCATCGCCGACTCCGCCTGCAGCGATCAGCGGAAGCCGTGTCACACGGCGGATGATGGGAAGCAGCACCAGCGTAGTGGTCTCCTCACGACCATTGTGTCCGCCGGCCTCGAATCCTTCGGCGACCAACGCATCAACGCCCGCCTGTTCGGCTTTGACAGCAAACTTCGTGTTAGCGATCACGTGCACCACCTTGATGCCTTGTTCTTTCAAGTAGGGCGTCCACGTGGCCGGATTGCCGGCTGAAGTAAAAACGATTCTAACCCGCTCCTCGACAAGGGTACGCATGTGCTGTTCTATGTCCGGATACAACAACGGAAGATTGACGGCGAATGGACGATTCGTAGCCGCTTTGCACTTCCTAAGCTGATCACGAAATACGTCGGGGTACATCGAGCCGGCTCCGATGATTCCAAGTCCGCCGGCATTGCTCACGGCTGCAGCCAGTTCCCAACCGCTGCACCAGATCATTCCCGCCTGAATGATGGGGTACTGAATATCAAATAGTTCCGTGATCCTGTTCTTGAACATGGGGAGTGTAAATTCAAGGAAGGCAAGAGCCATTCCTCTCCCAAAAGTAATACTTTTGGGACGGGCAAATCAGCATCTGCTGACGGATCGCCCAACAGAAGACTCCCATGAAAGTCATCATCCCCGTTGCCGGTATCGGCAGTAAGCTTCGGCCGCATACACATACCCAGCCCAAAGCACTGGTACCGGTTGCCGGTAAACCCATCCTGGCGCATATCGTGGACAACCTCGTCAGGGCCGGCATGTCTGAGTTCATTTTCATCATCGGTTATCTGGGCGACAAAGTAGAAACTTATATCCGGACGAATTACCCGTTTCTGAACACCCGATTCATCCTGCAAGAGCCCCGCGAAGGGACCGGTCATGCCGTCTGGCTGGCACGGGAACTGGTAGGAGATAACGATGAACTAATGATCGCTTTAGGAGATACCATTTTCGATGTGGACCTGAACAGCGTGGTTCAGCAGAAAGGTTCCCTGCTGGGTGTGAAGCGCGTAGAGGATCCGCGTCAGTTCGGTGTCGCCGAAGTGGATGACAACGGAGAAATCGTCCGGTTAGTGGAGAAGCCGACAATCCCGAAATCGAATCTTGCGCTGGTAGGTTTGTACAAGATCAAGGAAGGCAGAAAACTCATGCAGGCGCTGGACGAGAACATTTCCGGAAACATCCGCTCCTTGAATGAATTCCAACTGACGGACGCCATGGAAGTTATGATCCGTAACGGGGCGAAGATGAAGACCTTCCCGGTTGAAAACTGGTACGACTGCGGAAACAAGGAAAGTCTGCTGGAAACGAACGCGGTTCTCCTGCAAAAAGAACCGCCGCCGCCTGCGGACCGGACCTTCCCAAACACGATCATAATTCCTCCGGTCAGCATCGCTCCCAATTGTCGCATCAGCAATAGCATCATCGGTCCGATGGTGTCCATCGGCGATAATACGATCATCAATTACTCGATACTTGCCGATTCCATCATCGGCTCCTACTCCCAGCTGGAGAACGCCGTACTGAACCATTCCGTGATCGGAAGCGACGCCTCTTTGCACGGACTGAGCCAGTCGCTCAACCTTGGAGATAACACGGAAATCGATTTCGGATAATCAATTCCGTTCCGTTAACTACCACCTGATTAAATTAAAGTCATAGTCACACTTCCACCAATGGCACTTAAAAAGAAGAACAGCAGCAAACCGCAAAAAGACACGGAGATCTTCCGTCTGATCAACGAAGAGAAGAAACGTCAAAAGAACGGCATCGAACTGATCGCTTCCGAGAATTTCGTGAGTAAGCAGGTCATGCAGGCGATGGGATCTTGCCTGACAAACAAATACGCGGAAGGGTATCCCGGAAAGCGTTATTACGGCGGATGTGAAGTGGTGGATCGCATCGAACAATTGGCGATCGACCGTGCCAAGACCCTGTTCAATGCCGCTTGGGCTAATGTGCAGCCGCACTCCGGCGCAACGGCCAATGCAGCGGTCATGCTGGCGTTGCTGCAACCGGGAGATACCATCCTTGGTTTTGACCTTTCGCATGGAGGACACCTCACCCACGGGTCGCCGGTCAACTTCAGCGGCAAGACCTACCGTGCCGTCTTCTACGGTGTGAACCGGGAGACCGGTCGTATCGATTATAAAGCCATGGAAAGCATCGCACGAAAAGAACGCCCGAAACTGATCATCGCAGGCGCCTCTTCCTATTCACGTGACTGGGACTACCAGACGATGCGAAGGATCGCGGACGAGACCGGAGCGTTGCTGCTGGCCGATATCTCCCACCCTGCCGGACTGATTGCACGCGGCCTGCTGAATGATCCGCTACCGTTTTGTGATGTTGTGACCACTACGACCCATAAGACCCTGCGCGGTCCACGCGGCGGATTGATCCTGATGGGCGATGACAAACCGAACCCGTGGGGACTCACTACGCCGAAAGGTGAAATCAAATCGATGAGTGCCGTTCTCGACGGAGCCGTTTTCCCTGGAACTCAAGGAGGACCGCTGGAGCACGTCATCGCCGCCAAGGCAGTCGCTTTCGGAGAAGACCTCACAGACGAATACATGCATTACTGTGTCCAGGTCGTCAAGAATGCGGCCACCATGGCCAATGCTTTCGTAGAAAGAGGCTATCACATCATTTCAGGCGGAACGGAGAACCACTGCATGCTGATCGACCTGCGCTCGAAGAACCTGACCGGAAAACTGGCCGAAGCCACATTGGGCAAGGCCGGTATCACCGTCAACAAGAACATGGTTCCGTTCGACGATAAGTCACCGTTCGTGACTTCCGGCATCCGCATCGGAACACCGGCCATCACTACGCGCGGCCTGCGTGAAAAAGAATGCCTGAAAGTCGTAGAACTTATCGATCAGGCGTTGATGAGCCATGACAACGAAACAAAACTGAGTGCGCTAAAGAAGAAGGTGGGTACGATGATGGAGCGCTTTTCGCTGTAACACAGAATAAAAAATTAAGAATGTAGAATTAAGAATGCAGAATTGAGTTTGTCCTAGTGCCAAATCTGCATTCTGCATTTTACTCCACCCAGGATTTGTAATAGTTGTCGGACATGATCCTTGCCCCTTCTTCCGTCACCCACAGCGGGCGGAAGGTGTCGATCATGACAGCCAGTTCACGGGTTTCCTTCTGACCCAGGCTCTTTTCCACGGTTCCCGGATGCGGCCCGTGTGGAATACCGGCCGGATGCAGGGTTATCATGCCTTTTGTCACTTTCTTACGGCTCATGAAATCACCGTCGACATAATACAGCACCTCATCGGAGTCGATGTTCGAGTGATTATAAGGAACGGGGATTGAAAGCGGATGATAATCGTATAGACGAGGAACGAACGAACAGACGACGAAATTATGCGCTTCGAACGTCTGGTGAATGGGAGGCGGCAAGTGTACGCGACCCGTGAGCGGTTCGAAATCATGAATGGAAAAAGCCCATGGATAGAGATAGCCGTCCCAACCGATTGCATCGAACGGGTGGGTGGCGTAGATGTATGGATACATCATCCCTTCTTTCTTGATGATGATCTTGAAATCCCCCTTCTCGTCATAGGTCTGCAAATCCTTCGGACAACGGAAATCACGTTCGCAGAAAGGTGAATGTTCCTCGTGCTGACCGTAGGGGTTACGGTAACGGCGAGGTGTTTCGATGGCAGAGAATGACTCGACGATGAGCAAACGATTATTTGCGTCGTTGAAAGCTATCCGGTAGATGGTACCGCGCGGCACCACGATATAATCACCATAACCG
>JBJOMA010000113.1:0-4551 GCA_046052625.1 Bacteroidota bacterium | reverse complement strand
CGGTCGGTCCAGATTTTTTTCAAACCGTAGGTCGCGACTGGTGCAGATACCCACCAATATGTTGTTCTTGTCCACGATCGGAATCCCGCCGATACCTGTAGACGTCATGATCTGGTGGGCATCCCGAACAAGCGCAGTTTCCGTAAGGGTGACCGGATCTGTGATCATTCCGCTTTCACTCCGTTTCACTTTTCTGACTTCTGCAGCCTGCCGTTCGATGGAAAAGTTCTTGTGCAGGATGCCGATACCCCCTTCTTGTGCAATGGCGATGGCCATTTCGGATTCAGTAACAGTATCCATGGCGGCAGAAATGATCGGAATGTTTAGTCCGATCCTGCGTGTTAGTCGGCTGGATACATCGACTGCGTTGGGAAGTACTTCGGAGTAAGCGGGTACCAACAGGACGTCGTCGTAAGTAAGCGCTTCGCCCAAAAACCGGCTTTTTGCAACTTTCATGTGCTTGCGGGGGTGAAAAAAGTTGCATGCGAAGATACTAAAAGATACGCATGACAGGTTCCCCTGCGGTTAATGATGTTCTGACGTATAAAGTGCCTGTCCGGTCAGTTCTTCGGACCGACGATGCCACGCAGGGTACGAACGGGTTCTCCTGATGGCCTAATTTCAAGGACGTATATGCCCGAGGATAGATTTGTCGTTGGAATCACCGGCACATTGGTGCGCTCGGAACGGACCACTCTTCCGGACATGTCACGCACGGTATATTCCAGCGGACTGCAGTCGGATACGGGTGTTCTTATTTCCCAATGGTCAGTGGAGGGATTCGGAAACAGGAATAGCAGTTTATCTTCGGCGGCTCCGCTGATGCCGGAAGTCGCAGTGTCGATGACAATGAAGGAGGTCATCATGCCCATGTCTTCATGCGCCAGGTTGTGGCAATGGTACATATATGGGACGTTCGCGTCCGCATAATCTTCAAAACGCATGATGAGAGAGACGGTTTCCTGCGGTAGGATGTTGAAGACGTCCTTCCATCCTTGTTCGACTGCTGCGGGTGCAGTACCGTTCCTGGTGAGGATACGGAACGAAACATCGTGGACATGCATCGGATGGGAAATGTTCGAATTGTTGGTGACATTCCACAGTTCTATGTCTCCCAGTCGCATGGTGTCGTTCACCACACCCATGATATACTGATTACCGTCCAGGTAGAAGTTGCCCATGCCGATCATTCCCATGCCGGTGATGGAACGGTTCCTGATCCGATCTGCCTGTACGGGATCGTAGGTTTGCATTGGGACGGAATAGACGGGAAGTGCGGTGATTCCTCCGGGTACCGAGGGAATCACTCGAAATTCAATGATGTCGAAATCCACCCCGTCGAGCGGGCCGCTGTTTCCCATACCACCGGTGATATTACCGGGGACGGTTGTAGGAAGCTCCGTGCCGAAACTACGCAGTCGGCAGCTACTGCCGGCCTGCTGGGTGAAATCGACGAGGATCTCGACCCTTTCGCCGTTCGCAAGCCGGATACGGTTCACAGGAACAGGTGCTTCAAGCAGCCCGCCATCCGTGGCGATCACGTGAAAAGTCCTGTTGTCGTCGAAGCCGAGTTGATAGACGCGAGCATTGGATGCGTTTAGGATGCGAAGCCGTACGAATTGCTCAGGGACATCCCGGTAAGGACGGGCAGTCCCGTTGACCAGCATCGAATCGCCCATCGGTCCCATGAAGAACTGGTTGGTGGCATCGTATTTCCGGTCCTGCAAGATGATCGGTATATCGTCAAAGCCGTAGCTGCGGGGGAGCGGTAAGGCGGCTTCTTCGGTATCTCGGACGATGATCAGTCCGGCCATACCCTTTGTCACCTGGTTTTGCGTGTTCATATGAACGTGCGGATGGTACCAATATGTACCCGCACGGTTCAATACACGGAACGATGAGGTGAAGTCAGTGCCTGCTGGAATGGTTGTTTCCGGTCCGCCGTCCATAGCGGCAGGCACATGTAATCCATGCCAATGCAGCGAGGTTTCTTCACCCAGTAGGTTGCTGATGACGATATCGACGGAGTCGCCCTTTTGGAATTCCAAGGTAGGACCCAGGTAATCGCCGTTGACGGCGAATGTGCTTGTTGTGCTGCCCGGATAAATCTGCCAGCTTCCCGAATCACAGTCGAGTTGAAAAAGGTTGCCGTTGATCATTGAAGGGATGTTCAACGGATTAATGAATGCTTGTCCGCTCACAAAAAAGTGCGGGAGCAAAGCGACCAGGATAGGTAAGATTCGTTTCATGCGAATAGTTGATGGTAAATTTACGTTTTATCCCTCGGAACTCGATATGTGTCGGGTCCTTGCTTCAGTAATGTTAATCTTTGCTAATGTGATTGTAATACATTGAAATACAATCTCTTCATCCTGTCTTCATGCTAAAATTTCGTTGGTCGGTACCCGTTGCTTTATTACATTTGTGCCTCTTTTCAACAACCGTTTCCAAAATGAGAAATTACAAAACCGTCCTGACCGTACTCACCCTGTTCTTTGCATGCAGCGTCTTCGCACAGCAAGGGGATGATCCCGTCATCCTGACCGTCGGAAATGAAGATGTTCCGCGCAGTGAGTTCGTTCGAGTGTTCAAGAAGAACAACAATAAAGAGTCCTCCTTCGACAAGAAGGCGGTCGAAGACTATCTTGAACTCTATGTGAACTACAAGATGAAAGTGCACGAGGCGCTGGAGTTGGGTATGGACACGGTCCAGGCGTTCCGCGATGAACTTGCAGGCTACCGCAAACAACTGGCGCAGCCTTATCTGGTCGACAAGCAAGTCAGCGAAAGCCTGATCCGTGAAGCCTACGACCGGATGAAAAAAGACGTACGCGCAAGCCATATCCTTATCAAGGTCGATATGAATGCGTTGCCAAAGGATACGCTGGATGCATTCAACCGGACCAACAAGATCCTTTCCGAAATCAACAAGGGAATGGATTTCAATACGGCTGCCCGCAAATATTCGGAGGATCCGTCAGCCAAGGAAAACGGCGGCGACCTGGGTTATTTCACAGCGTTGCAGATGGTCTATCCGTTCGAGACGGCCGCTTACAACACCAAAGTAGGGGAGATCTCCTCACCTGTCCGTACACGCTACGGTTATCACCTCATCAAAGTGACCGACAGCCGTCCCAATCAGGGCGAGATCCGCGTCTCTCACATCATGGTGAAGACCGGCTCAACTCCCTCCGCAGAGGACTCTGCAAAGGCGGTCCAGAAGATCAATGAGATCTATGACAAGCTGAAGACCGCACGTGGCGAAAACTTCGACGAGTTGGCCCGCCAGTTTTCCGATGACCAAAGCACTGCAAAGAATGGCGGCCTCTTGCCTTGGTTCGGAACCGGTCGCATGGTTCCTGAGTTCGAGATCGCAGCCTATAAATTGAAGTATCCCGGAGAATTCACCGAGCCTGTCCGTACCTCCTACGGATGGCACATCATCAAGCTTATGGAGACCAAGCCGCTGGGCTCTTTCGAGTCCATGCAGACTGAAATCAAACAGCGTGTACAGAAAGACTCCCGCTCGGACCTTAGTCGCTCCTCGATGATCGGTAAGATCAAACAGAAATACGGCTATTCGGAAAACGCCGCATCCCTCAAAGGTTTCATGAAAGCCGTTGACTCCACCCTCGCTCAAGGTACTTGGACCATCGAAAAAGCGGAAGGCTACAAGGCTCCGATGTTCACCCTCAACAACCGGGTCTATACGCAGAAGGATTTCGCCGAATACGTAGTCGAACATCAGAGCCGTCGTGCGGCGGTTCCGACCGAGACCATGGTCAACGGCATGTATGGCGAATGGGTGAACGAGTGCTGCCTCAGCCTGGAAGAGTCCCGCCTGGACGCCGAATACCCCGACTTCCGTAACCTGATGCAGGAGTACCGTGATGGTATCCTGCTTTTTGAACTTACCGACAAGAAGGTCTGGTCGAAGGCCGTCAAGGACACGACAGGTCTGAAGACATTTTATGAGACGAACAAGTCCAATTACATGTGGCCGGACCGTCTGGAGGCTACGGTTTATACCTGCGCCAATGCGGATATCGCCAAGGAGACCCGCAAACTCATGAAGAAAGTGGATGATGTGGACACACTCATGGCGCGGATCAACAAAGCTTCTCAGCTGAATCTTCAGGTCAGGTCTTCCAAATTCTCTCGCGGAGAGAATGAAGTCATCGACGGCATCGAATGGAAACCCGGTACCACCAAGGACATCGTGAAGCAGAATCAGGTAGCCTTTGTCGTGGTTCACCGTTTTCTTCCTTCTCAGCCTAAATCCCTGGAAGAGGCGAAAGGCTTGATCACCGCTGACTACCAGTCTTCACTCGAAAAAGAATGGATCGCCCAGCTTCGCAGTAAATACCCCGTGAAAGTCAACCAGCCCGTGGTCGACTCCGTTTCTCTGATGAAGTGATACTTATTGCAGTTTATACAACGGACGGTTGCCGTTACCGGTACCGTCCGTTTTCAGTTTTAACCGTCCGATCGTGACATTTCATAGCCGTCCGCTCCGGTTCCTTCTTATCCTGCTTACGCTAGGTGCGTTTT
>JBJOMA010000112.1:0-2974 GCA_046052625.1 Bacteroidota bacterium | reverse complement strand
CGTCGAATACTCGATCTCCTCTCCTAGCGCGGCAGTTTCTTTGACCGTGAAGGATACGATCGCCCTCTCTAACTTCCTCGCCCTTTTCCGGTCCGTACCGTATGAGAACGTCGACAAACTCATCCCTGATCTTCAAAAGGATTCCATCCGCCTGACCGCTCCCTCCGTTGTGTATGAAGTGACGGACCTAAGCGGCAACCCTCATCGGATCACACTGTATCCGATGCCGATGAACGAATATTCCCTTACGCGGGAAGACTCAACCGGAGCTCCGTTAAAGTATGACCTGGACCGTATGCTTGGATGGTTGGAGAAGGACCGGCAATGGGTGACCGTGCAGCATTTCACCTTCGATCCGCTACTCCGCAAGTATGCGGATTTCCTAAGTCCTGGCAGGAAATCCACAGGCACCGGCCTCTGATCCGCATACTGCTGATTAACAAATGATTGTATCATTTCTGTAGCCCGCAAATTGTTCATATTTTAACTTCACTCACAGCCAAATCCCTTGAGCGTTTTTGCTTAATGCTGTACGTTTGCAGGATAGGGAGTATTCACTCCCCCAACATTCCCAATTGAATCAAAATGGCACTGAAATTCATCGTTTCCAGCTCCAAGATCCTCAAGCAACTGCAACAGATCAGCGGTGTACTGAACTCCAGCAACCCGCTTCCGATACTGGACAACTTCCTATTCGTAGTGGACAAAGGAACGTTGACTGCTTCCGCATCTGATCTTGAATCGACCATGACCACACAGATTGAGCTGGTCGAGGGAAAACAATCAGGAAAGATCGCGATACCGGCAAAGATTCTTTTGGAGACCCTCAAGACCTTCCAGGACCTTCCCTTGACGTTCGTAGTGGACGAGAAGCAATTCAACATCGAGATTGTTTCTGACAACGGAAAATATAAATTGACCGGCTTTGATGCAGAAGAGTTCCCGCGGCTGCCCTCCATGGATGGAGCGAAAAGCCTTGAAGTGGAATCCGAACTGATGTCTACAGCGGTCGGTAAGACGCTTTTCGCCACAGGGAATGACGAATTGCGACCGGTGATGAGCGGTGTGTTCTGTCAGTTCAGCAAGGACGGACTGACCTTTGTCGCCACCGATGCGCATAAGCTGGTGCGTTACCGCAGATCCGACGTCAAGTCAAAAAGCGAAGGCGCTTTCATACTGCCGAAGAAACCGCTCAATCTCCTGAAGAACATCCTCTCGTCCGAGCAGGGAAATTTACGGATCGCATTCACGGACAACAACGCATTCTTCGAATTCGGAAATTTCACACTTACGTGCCGGCTGATTGACGGTCGTTATCCGAATTATGAAGCCGTAATTCCGACCGATAATCCGAACCGGCTGACCATCGAGCGGACCCGCCTGCTGAATTCCGTCAAGCGTGTATCCATCTTTTCCAATAAGACCACCCATCAGGTACGGTTGAAGATCCACGGCAGCGAGCTGCAGATAAGTGCCGAAGACCTCGACTTCGCCAATGAAGCGAACGAGCGGCTTTCGTGCGACTACAACGGCGAGGATATGGAAATAGGCTTCAACGCCCGTTTTCTCATGGATATGCTGAGCAATCTGGATAATGATTCTATACGGATCGAGATGTCGGCACCGAACAGGGCCGGTTTGCTCTCACCCGCAGAAAATGCAAAAGCCGGCGAAGACATCTTGATGCTTGTCATGCCCGTAATGCTGAACAACTGATCGGAAATACTCATTGAAAACGAAAGGGAGCCGCGGATAAACCGCAGCTCCCTTTTCATTAGGCCGCTATTGAGGGGGCCTGCTTGGCAGGTTTCTTTCAGGATGTGATTAAATGCGCCGAGGATACTGATGAAACGTCCAGTGGCACTCCCAACTTTCGGTGTGCATCAAGGTCATGCTGCGACCTTGCCGAACGGTAGGCCAGTACATTTCCGGCAGGAATGAAGAAGTACTCCACCTTCCCTTCCCGGATATTGTACCGAGCGACAATCATCCCCTCGTCCTTATGTCCATCGGAAAAAATGAATAAACCTAACTGATAAATGAATTGTTGAATTTCGCGTGTGCTCATAAGAAGTAAGCTGATTTTAAGGGAATATATTCCTCCTGCACGCCGCTAATCAATAATTCTTGGTAAACAGCGCGTAATATGTGGGTAAACTCCCCTGCTTGCAGGTTAACTCCGCGTGAACTGCAAATAAAAAACCCCTGATTTCTCAGGGGTTCTCGCGGTGCCCGGGGAGAGACTCGAACTCTCAAGGATTTAACTCCAACGGCTTCTGAGACCGCAACGTTTACCAATTTCGCCACCCGGGCAGGTATTTTCGGCTCTACGAGCCAGGCGGCATTTCTGCCGCCCCGGTAAACGGAGTGCCCAGGGCGAGACTCGAACTCGCACGGTTTCCCGCCACCCCCTCAAAGTGGTGCGTCTACCAATTTCGCCACCTGGGCATTGATGCTGCAACCGAAGCTGCAGCGAAGTGGGCTGCAAAGGTACGATTATTCTTTAATCGTACACCATTTGCCCTTTTTTTAGTCCAAAAATCAGTTTTTCAGGTACTTATCCAGCCAACCGAAAAATACTCGCTGCCACAATACGCTGTTCTGCGGTTTGAGGACCCAATGGTTCTCGTCCGGATAGCTCAGCAGGCGAGCCGGTACCCCGCGGATACGGGCAGCCGTGAACGCTTCCAGACCTTGCGTATAAGGAACCCTGTAATCCTTCTCGTTGGCGATTACCAGGATCGGAGTATCCCAATTGCCGATATACGTGTCCGGTGAAAATTCCTTGTACGACTTGGAGGACGGATCTTCCCATGCATAGGTCAGATTCTCATGCTTGTAGAAAAACTGTTCTTCGGTGGCAAGCATACTTTCCATGTTGTATACTCCATTATGAGAGATGAACGCCTTGAATCGTTTCTGATGATTCCCCGCGAGCCAATAGACGGAATATCCTCCGAAGCTGGCACCGACT
>JBJOMA010000111.1:0-9753 GCA_046052625.1 Bacteroidota bacterium | reverse complement strand
TTCGGTCTTACGTAACCGATCAACAGTATTCTTCAAAGGTGGACTTCAGGTGCTCGGCGATCATCTGGGCGCTGCGTCCTTCGATTTGATGCCGCTCCACCATGTGCACCAGCTTGCCGTCTTTGAAAAGAGCAATGGCAGGCGAAGAGGGCGGATAAGGCAACAGGTATTTACGTGCCTGTGCGGTAGCTTCGGTGTCTTGTCCGGCGAAAACCGTGTACAGGTTGTCCGGGCCTTTCGTACTGCCAAGGGCGAGCTTGACACCGGGACGTGCGGAACCGGCTGCACAGCCGCAGACCGAGTTAAGCACCAGCAACGCAGTTCCTTTACCGGAGGGAAGCGTTTGATCGACTTCTTCAGGAGTCTTCAATTCTTTAAAACCCACTTGGGTCAGTTCCTGACGCATGGGTGTACAGATGTATTCGGGATAGGGCATGATAGAGGTGTTTATCCACTACAAAAATACGAAGAAACTGCCGTTTCAGACGGTTTCATAATTGGAAAAAAGGGTGGAGACTCGATTTTTTCCACTCTAATAACACCTACACGCCCCTTAAAGTTCATTTTCTTACAAGCGCAAGCCGGTCGGCGTAAACGCAATCCTTTATAGGTGCATTCGGGCTATTTTGCTTGTAGGAAGTAATTCAACTGCTCCGATGAAACCCATTCTCATTTTTGTATTTGTCTTTGCGGGACTTCTTTCCACCGAAGTCCGGTCGCAGAGCCTGCTGAAAAAGACCGTGTACCGCGTGATCGCCTTCAAACGTGGCGATAACGCGGTCGTCAGTCATTCTAATTATAAAGAAATCATCCCGCCTTTCAGGATGTATATCCCCAACGCATTCACTCCGAACGGCGATGGTCTTAACGACCTGTTCGGTGTGAAAGGTGAAGGCATCGAGGATCTCCATGTACTCGTATATGACCGCTGGGGGGAAGTGATTTTCGAATCGACGGAGGCGGAGGGCCAGTGGGATGGCAGCTATAAAGGTCGCCCGGTCCAGCAAGGCACCTACGTCTACCAGGTCTTTGCCAGGGGGGATACGCCCTTGTCCAGGACCGGATCCGTGACACTCATACGATGAACTTCAGTCCGATTAACATGTACACACACAGGAAGGCCGCCCTCAAAGGCGGTCTTCCGCTTTATAGTACCTGTCGGATGTAGCAGGTATGCAGGGAAATAGTAATTTCGTGATGCAATAACTTTCAGGGACATGAGCAACAGCCGTTATTCGATTGTGATGTTGGTTGACGACAACGAACTCGACAATTTCATCAACAAGAAGCTCATTGAGACGGAGCATTTCGCCGGCGAGACCATCGTTCACTCTTCCGCCATGGGTGCGTTAGATGAACTCAAGCGTCGTGCAGGCGATGTATCAGCCCTCCCGGACATCATCTTTTTGGATATCATGATGCCCGGAATGGATGGCTTCGCCTTTCTGGAGTCGTTCGAATCATTGCCGGATTCCGTTCAAGGAAAATGCAAGGTCATCATGCTCTCTACTTCAGAGAGTTTCAAGGACCTGAACCGTGCCAACCAGAACAGGTTCGTCTACAAGTTCCTCAATAAGCCGCTCAACAACGCGGTCCTGCAGGCGATCAACGTCTGAGGTTCATTCCCGCTTCCGTCGGAAGAACTCCTTCATCAGTTCACTGCATTCCTGTTCCATGATTCCGCCGGTGAGTGCCGTCCGCGGATGCAGGATGTTTTTAGACACGGTCTGGAATCCCCGTTTCTCGTCGCGTGCGCCGTATACGACCGCGCCGATCTGCGTCCAATATGACGCGCCGGCACACATCGTACAGGGCTCCACGGTCACATACAAGGTGCATTGGTCCAAGTACTTGCCTCCGATGAAATTGGTAGCTGCGGTGAAGGCCTGCATTTCCGCATGTGCAGTCGGATCGTTGAGCTTTTCCGTCAGATTATGGCCGCGGGCTACGATGCGTCCGTTACAGACAATGACCGCACCGACCGGAACCTCGTCCTGTTCAAAGGCCTTGTGGGCCTCTTTCAGCGCTTCACGCATGAAATGTTCGTGGCTGAGTGCGAAAGTCTCTGACATGCCGTAAAAGTAACATGTTCCTTTGATGCCACCGCAACCGGAGTAACACACGCCTATTGGTGCAAGTTTCCTAATTTTACGGACTGAAACCCTCTATCATGTTACGTACCCATACCTGCGGAGAACTGACACTTCGCGATGTCAATAAGAAAGTGACCCTTTGCGGCTGGCTACAGCGCTCGCGCGATCTGGGAGGAATGACTTTTATCGACCTGCGCGACCGTTACGGTATCACGCAGCTGGTTTTCAATATGGAGACATTGCCGCATCTGTGTGAATCTGCACGCAAGCTCGGTCGTGAGTTCGTGCTGGAGGTAGAGGGAACGGTGACGGAGCGGACCAGCAAAAACCCGAAACTCCCTACCGGCGACATTGAAATAATCGTTTCGTCGTTCGTCGTGCTCAACAGTGCCGCGCTTCCCCCGTTCACCATCGAAGAGCAGACGGATGGCGGGGATGACTTACGTATGAAATACCGCTATCTTGACATTCGCCGCCAGCCGGTCCGTGAAGCATTGCTACTGCGCGCTCGCATGGCCGCCGCCGTACGTGGCTACCTCAACGAGCAGGGATTCATCGAAGTCGAAACACCGGTCCTCATCAAGTCTACTCCGGAGGGTGCCCGTGACTTCGTGGTCCCTTCCCGGATGAATCCCGGCGAATTTTATGCCCTGCCACAATCCCCGCAGACGTTCAAGCAGCTACTGATGGTCGCAGGGATGGACCGTTACTACCAGATCGTGAAATGTTTCCGTGACGAGGACCTCCGTGCCGACCGTCAGCCTGAATTCACGCAGATCGACTGTGAGATGAGTTTCGTCACGCAGGAAGACATCCTGCAGCAGTTCGAGGGATTGGTCCGGCAGCTCTTCGCCGACGTAAAAGGCATTGACATTGATGAGCTCCCGCGCATGACGTATGCCGATGCGATGCGGCTGTACGGCAACGACAAGCCCGATATCCGTTTCGACATGCGGCTGAACGACATCGGGGCGCTGGTACGTAACAAAGGATTCAAGGTGTTCGACGACGCCGGACTTGTGCTCGCTATTTGTGTAAAAGGATGCGCCGAGTATACCCGTAAGCAGCTGGATGAACTCACGGAATGGGTCAAGCGTCCGCAGATCGGCATGAGCGGGCTGGTTTATGCGCGGTATGCGCAGGACGGCTCGCTGAAGTCTTCGGTCGATAAATTCTATTCTTCCGAAGACCTTTCCGCATGGATGAAAGAGTGTGGAGCCGAGCCGGGCGATTTGCTGTTGGTGCTGGCCGGCCCGGAATCGAAGACGCGCAAGGCCATGAGCGAATTACGTCTCGAGATGGGAGATCGCCTGGGACTTCGTCCTAAGGATGTCTTCAAATGCCTTTGGGTGGTTGATTTTCCGCTGTTGGAATGGAGCGAAGAATCTGCCCGCTGGCATGCGATGCACCATCCGTTCACTTCTCCCAAACCGGAAGACCTTCCGCTGCTGGAGAGCGATCCGGGAGAGGTCCGTGCAAACGCTTATGATATGGTGATCAATGGAGTCGAGGTCGGAGGCGGTTCCATCCGGATTCACGGCAAGGAATTGCAGCAACGGATGTTCTCGTTGTTGGGCTTCAGCCCGGAGGATGCACAGGCGCAGTTCGGATTCCTCATGAACGCTTTCGAATACGGTGCTCCGCCTCACGGGGGCATCGCTTTCGGGTTCGATCGGTTGTGTTCACTGTTCGGCGGTGCCGATTCGATCAGAGATTACATCGCGTTCCCCAAGAACAATGCAGGCCGGGATGTCATGATCGATTCACCGTCTCCGATCAGCGGCGAGCAGCTGTCGGAACTTTCCATCTCGGTACGCACGAACGCGTAACGACCGGCAACTACGGTTTTCTCAGACAGGCTGTTTGATGCGTGTTCAGCAGATCTTTTCCGGATCGGTGTAGCTGAGTATGCCGTTCTGCTCCTGCAGCAGACCGAACGGTTCGTCTTTCAGGAGCAGGTAGCTGTCCAGGTCCGCATAATCAGCCAGCGAAGCGAGGTGCAGGGCGGAGGAGATGCCCAGGGAGGTTTCCACCATGCAACCGATCATGGTCCTCATGCCTCTCCGTCTGGCCTCTCGGAGGATTTCGACGCCCTGTCGGTATCCGCCTGTTTTCATCAGCTTCATGTTGATGCCGTCGTAGCACTCCTGAATCCGATCGAAGTCCGGATCATGCGTAATGGCTTCATCAGCGAACAGGGGGAACGGACAGTAGCGTTTGAGATATTTGGCCTCTTCATAAAGTGCTGAAGGAAGAGGCTGTTCGACGATTTCCAAGGGGATTGAACGGATCCGTTCCAAGAAGCGGATGCAGTCTTCCACATCAGTGAATGCTTCATTCGCGTCGAGCAAGACCGGTTGACGGCAAAACGAGGCTAACTCGCGTGTCAGGTCTTCGGCACGGTCCCGGTCGATCTTCAGCTTGATGAGCGGAAACCTTTCCAGTTGTTGTCCGGCATAGAAGCTCTTGAGTTCGGCCGGGTCCATGATCGGAACGGTGTAGGAGATGGGTACGTCGTTACGGAAGGATACCTGCAGCCGGTCCAGCAAAGACCGTCTGCTTCCGCCTGCTTCCAGGTGCATCCATGCGGATTCGATGGCGAATCGCAGCGAATACGCCAGACCTTTTTTGCCGCAGTACTCCCGGAGCTCTTCTTCCGAATTGAAAAAATCCGGTGCGGATTCCGTGAAGCGTTTGAATTGTTCCTGCACCGCTTCAGGACTTTCACCGTACCGGATATTGGGCGCCGCTTCTCCTGCTCCTGATGAAATACCGTCGGAAACACGTACGATGAGATTCGTCTTCTCCGTTGATGCGTTTCGGGAGATCTTCCAGGTATAACGAAGGGGAAGAATCACCGCTTCGGAGGACCAATGTAGGGCGGTCATGTGGAAATACTGTCGATGGCAAAAGTGTCTTACAACAAAAATCCCCCGATGATGCACCGGGGGATTTTCGGAAACCGCTGCGAGAGCGGTGAAGCGTTAGCTTACTTCTTCTTCTTAGCAGCCTTCTTGGTAGCTTTCTTAGCTACTTTTTTCTTGGCGGCTTTTTTTGCTTTTGCCATTGTTAAATAGTTTTTGATTGTTATGACTATTCAAACATAAGAATTAAAAAAAGGTTACACCAATCATGCATTATTTTTTTTTCACATTGAATTGTTGATTACGTGAAGCAGTATATCGCATCATTGTGAAGCATCGATTTGTGATTTCGTTGCGTGTATCGATTGCGCGAACATGGCTTCTGTAGCGAGTTTGCGAACATATGAAAAGCAGCATGCATATCACTTATCGTGCATGCATGTCTGTCATCGCTAAGATCGGAACCTACGATATGAACAATCGAAATCGGTCCGGAATGAAATGAAGTTGTGCGTTTTTTCATCGATGTCCGATCGGATCCGCATGTTTCAACGGTGATTTCGGAGGTTCATCGTATCCTTTTGTACAGCAATGAGCGTATATAGTATGCCATTTCTTCCCGATCCACCGATGTTCTCCTCTTTCCGTGACAAACAGCGTGCACAGCAGTTGAGAGACCTGCGCACGTTGACCGTGCTTACGGCGATTGTCGTGACCGGACTGGGATTTGTCTTCGAAGAGCTGTACCACGATGGCTGGATCCTGCTGACCGGTTTGATCATGTCCATGAGCATGACGGTCAGTTTCCTTTTTTCCTACTACAGTCCGTTCGTGCGTCGTCATTTCAGCCGTATTTCAGATATCGGCATCTTCTTGCTTCATACCTGGGCGGTCTTCGTCTGTTTCCAGCGTGACTTCGAACCGGAAGTACTGGTGCCGGTGTCCATATCCATCGTTACCTTTTCGCTGATCTTTGACGCATTCCGGCAAAGTCTGCTTTTCATCTTCTCGACCACGACCCTTTTGGCGCTGCTTATGGCTGTCAAGCAGGCATGGGTGGCGGAGAATATCATCACGCTCATATCCTTATATACAGGAGCCTCCATCTCTTACCTGCTTCAGAAGAGAAAAGAGCGGTTCCATGAGGAGATCGCCACGCAGGAATCCCGTTTTTCTGCCGTCGTCGAGAACATGAACGACGGACTCATCTACTTGAATGAACACGGACGTATCGGCGTAGTCAGCGGGCAGTTCTGCCGCATCAGCGGATATACGCGGAAGGAGCTGCTGGGAAAGGATATCCGTAAACTGGTGCCGGTAGGAGAGGTCAGCGGGGCTGCATCCCGCTTTTTCCGTCAGCTCAAGGAAGGAACTGCCGCACAGGAGGAATTCCAATTGTTGCATAAGCAGGAAGGACGTATCGATGTGCGCGCCAATGGGGCTCCGTATCGCCCGGACGGCAGCAGGCTCGAAGGTTCCATGGTCGTCTTCACCGACCTCACCGGTCTGAAGCAGACCGCCCGCGAACTCAGGGAAGCGTACGCCGAACTGGACACGTTCTTTTACAAAGCATCACACGACCTGCGCGGACCGTTGGCCAGCATGATGGGCGTGGTTGCCATCGGAAAAGCCGAAAGCAGGGATCCGGAAATCAACCGTTATTTCGAAATGGTGGAGACCAGTGTGCACCGCCTCGACAGTACGTTGCTTGAACTTATCGAACTTGCCCGGACCCGCAAAGGAGTCAGCAAGCTCAATTCCGTATCCGTCGCTTCCATATTGAATCGGGTGAACGACTCGCTCCGGCAACTTCCTAGGTTCAGCCGTGTGCATTTCATCCGCGAAGTTGCTGAAGAGGCGATGATCTATACGGATCCGTTACTGCTTCAATCCGTTCTGCAGAACCTGGTGCACAATGCCGTCAATTACAGCGACAGAGACCGCCCCGAGGTCCGGTTGTCACTGAAAGAAGACGGCGACCTTTATCAGTTGGAAATCGCTGACAACGGCGCAGGCATTCCGGAGGCGGTTCGCCCTCGAATTTTCGAAATGTTCTATCGCGGACATCTGGACTCCAGCGGACCCGGATTAGGATTGTTCATCGTCCGGAACGCGCTCGAGAAGATGGGCGGTAGCATCCGTTTCGAATGTCCGCACGACAAGGGCACGGTATTTTATATTACTTTGCCGAAGTATCTTCCGTAATATCCAACCCGCTTCTTTTTCATGTTTCTGCGAATAGAACACCTGGGAATCGCCGTAAAGAACATCGCCGATGCCAACCGGCTTTTTACGGCTTTGTTGGGATCCGCTCCCTATAAGTCGGAGTCCGTCGAACGGGAGAAGGTCACGACGTCTTTCTTCAAAGTAGGAGAATCGAAGGTGGAGCTCCTGGAGGCCACCGATCCGGCCAGTCCGATCGCACGGTTCATCGAAAAAAACGGGGAGGGCATTCACCATGTGGCATTCGAAGTG
The DNA here is from genome assembly GCA_046052625.1 of Bacteroidota bacterium. Lineage (GTDB taxonomy): Bacteria > Bacteroidota > Bacteroidia > AKYH767-A > 2013-40CM-41-45 > Pollutiaquabacter. The sequence goes on along the minus strand of JBJOMA010000111.1, from coordinate 2,321 downwards.
GAGGACATCCGGGCTGCCATGCACCGACTGAAAGCGGAAGGGTTCCAGTTGCTGTCAGAGGAACCGAAAGAAGGAGCGGACAACAAACTGATCTGTTTCCTGCATCCTAAATCCACCAACGGTGTCTTGGTGGAGCTCTGTCAGGAGCGGCGTTGAATTCAGAGGAGCCCCTTTTGCTTTAACAGGCTACCGGTCGTCATCGGTTCTTGCAGCCACCATGCCGTGATTCCGATACTCCGAGCGCCCTCCACATGCTGAGGCGAGTCGTCGATGAATACGGTTTCCTCTGCATCCAGACCGCTGTCTTCCAGCACGAACCGGAAAATCCCTGCATCCGGTTTTCGCATGCCCATCCGATGTGACAGGTACACCTTTTCGAACAGCGATTCCGGAAGACCGGCACCGTATTGCCGTTCCAGCATTTTCCGGAATCCGGCTTCGTGCAGTGCGTTGGTGTTGCTTAGCAGGAAGATCCGGTAGCGTTCGCCCGCTTTACGGATAAGTTCAAGTGCATCGGGCGGCATCCCTTCAAGAATGGAATTCCAGCATTCATCGATAAGGGAATCGGAAAGATTCAGCCGGGCGGCGCTTCGTATAGCCTCGCGGAATCCGGCAATGCTGATACGGCCTGTTTCGAAGTCGTCGAACAACGAATCCTGCTTGAGCTGGGAATACCATTCGCCGTAATCGGAAAAACCGGCCTTTCTGAAAGCCTCTTCCTGCCGCCGGTAGTCAACCGCAAAGAAGACGCCACCCAGGTCGAAGATGATGTTGCGTATCGGCTTAGAGGGTTCCATGATTGCTCGCAAAGATATATCTTCGCCGAACGGATTACGGTTTCCTTTGGGACGCCGTTCCCGGGCCTATAGCTCAGTCGGTTAGAGCAGCAGACTCATAATCTGTTGGTCCCAGGTTCGAGCCCTGGTGGGCCCACACTTTTTCTACTTTTCTCCATGGGCAGTCGAGGCCCTTCGACAAGCTCAGGCCCTCCATTCAATAGGCTCAACTATCAATTAATAGGAGCGCTGAGTCTGTTGAAGAGGGGGTCCATCCTGATCATTCCAGCTTACAGGCTGAGCATCAGGAACTCACACAGGAATCCTACCGCGAAACCGGCATATATCTGTAAAGGACTGTGTGCGCCCAGTGTCAGGCGGGCGGTACCCAGCAAGCCGGCGATCATCAGACAAAAAAGAATCGGTACCCGGAGATCCACGAAAAGGAACGTTGAAATGCCGAAAAAGGTACCGATGATTCCTCCGATGCCGATCATGTGTATGCTGATCTTCCACTTGAAATTGATGATGATGGCGATCACCACAGCGGCCGCGGCTCCAAGCATCAGGAGGTAATACACCTTCGGTACCATCAGCCGGCGCAGCAGGTAATAGCCGATCAGCATCAGCACTGCGTTTACGATGAAGGGGACGAGCCGCTCCTCCTTTTTCTCCATTTCAAAAGAGCGGATCAGGCCGCGTTGGATCATCAGGTAAGATGCTGCTACGGGTATCAACAACGTGTTCATGATCACAATGCCGAATAGCGACACCTTTTCTTCAGGAGAGGTGGTATACCTGAGATAGGTGCTGTGTTGCAGCATGAACCAGAGCGCGTAGGTCGGCATCAGCACCGGATGCAATACGACGGAAAGGGTGTGTGCCAGACTGCGGTTCATAGCTCTTTGCGTAAGCGCGCTACCGGAATTTCCAGCATCTCACGGTATTTGGCAACGGTCCGGCGGGCGAGTTTGTATCCTTTTTCATTCAGGATTTTCGTCAAGGCATCGTCCGTCAGCGGTTGCCGCTTGTCTTCGGAGCCTATACAGTCCTGCAGGATCTGTTTCACTTCCTTGCTGGACACTTCTTCGCCCGACTCTGTCTGCAGGCCTTCGGAGAAAAAGCTTTTCAGCAGGAAGGTGCCGAAGTGGGTTTGAACGTATTTGCTGTTCGCGACACGGGATACGGTCGATATGTCCATTCCCAGTTTCTCGGCGATGTCGCGGAGTACCATCTTCTTCAGTTTCCTCGGATCACCTTCCAGGAAGTATTCGTGCTGGTAGTCCATGATTGCACGCATGGTTTCCAGCAGTGTATGTTGTCGCTGCTGCAGGGCGTCGATGAACCACTTCGCTGCATCTAGCTTCTGCTTGACGAACTGGATGGCTTCCTTGTTGGCTTTGGCGTTCTTCTTGTCTTTGCTGTAATGATCCAGCATTTCCTTATAGTCCCGGCTGACTTTCAGTTCCGGTGCGTTCCGGTAATTCAGCGAAAGTTCCAGTCGTCCATCATTGTTAAGCAGCAGGAAGTCGGGGATGATCTGTT
>JBJOMA010000110.1:0-12635 GCA_046052625.1 Bacteroidota bacterium | reverse complement strand
TTTTTTCTCAATGCAACTATCATTGCATCATGAGAACAGCCATTCTTTTCATTTTTTATCTGGCACTTTCGAGTGCCGCGCAAGGATTCGCTCCTGAAAATGATACAATCGAAAGTAATGCCTCAAATCTGATAAGATCTGACACTCTTCCGCTCGTTGCGGACGATACCTATTGGAATAAGTTAGGACGGACACATGCCAATAAATTCTTCAGGGAAAACAGCACCGGAGCAGGTTTAGGGGCTTTTGCCTGCGGAGCGAGCCTGGTTTTTACTCCGGTAGCCGTGATGATATTCGCTTCTCCACCGAAGGAGAAGCACCTGAACTATCCTGATTCGTTGTTATGGCAAAATCCTTCTTACCGGGAAGGTTATAAAAAGAAGGCACAACAGATAAAACATGCCAGGGTTGCAGGAGGTTATTTTGCGGGTCTAATTACTTTAGTGGCTGGCGCCGCGTTAGTCGTGTCAAATATGGATTTTTCGATCGGTATGGGAAATTTTGAATAGTACCCGGATCATTTAGCAGATACCGAAGTCCTATCAATGATATAATTCGTAAAAAGTATCTCAATTCTCCCTTTTTGTCGGTCCGGACTGTCTTTCTTGGCAGCACTTGGAACATTATTCAGGTCAGCGGAGACGGCTTTGGGTATCTTGAATTTACGGGTATCGATGGTAAACAACATACTGTCCGGCAGCGCAAAGGCCGACTGTTTTCCGAAATAATAATCAGCAGTAACGGTACCGTTTGAACGGGAAGTCAGTTGGGAACGAAGAATGAGATCCTGCCGTTCATCGATCCACAATTTACCTAAGACGAGGTCCGATGTGTCGGAGAGCGGCAGGATGCTGACTACTGAGACAGGTATTCCGCGCAACTGCTCCTTTCCCTGTACTACCGGCATATAGGAAGCCGTATCACGAAGGTTTTTGAAGAGCACGTCGAATCCCTGTCGGGGAAGCAGAGCGATACCTTTCGAATGGATGTCGAACTTATCCGGCTGTCGGAAGTTCACTTGCGCTTTGACAGGCAACATGCGTACAAAAGGGATATCGACACGGATCAGCACGTCTGCACTGTATCCTTTAACCATAGCGAATTTCCGATTGACCTCACGTAACATAGACCTCGCATCCTGTCCGTTTGACAGAAAAGGAATAAAGCAAAGGGAAAGGAGTAATTGGATGGTGATTCGGACTGTCTTCATGATAGGATGTCTTTCCGTTTGAAATACCATGCAGCCGCTGACAGAAAGAATACGATGTGACCGAGCATGAACAGGATGGAGTCACGGATAGCCGATGAAGGAAGCGGATCCTCGAAGAAACTTCTCCATGCCGACATATGGGTGGTGAAAAGATAGGGTTTGATGGCATCGAACAAAGGCACTTCGAGCGTACCGATCACCGTCATCAGGATGATAAGTGCCATGGTAGAAATGATCGGCCCTATGGAATTATCGGAGAGGCATGAAAAAAGCAATGACATGGAACCGATGAGGGTCAACGCAAGGAATGCCATGCCCAGTGCGGCAAAGAACCGCCAGAGGATGTCTTCAGACGGAAGAATGATGAGCTGATCGGTCTTCAGGACGATCAGATCTCCCGGTCCGAAAATCAACAAACCTGTTCCCAAGGATAATAGTCCCAGGAATACTAAAAGTGAAAGCGTATAGACCGATCCGGCCAGAAATTTGGAGAATAGGACTTTCGTCCTCGAAACAGGTCTCGTAAGCAGGAAACGCAACGTTCCCATAGCTGCCTCACCGGAAATTAGATCGCCGGTGACCAATGCTACCAGCAAAGGAATCTGTATGATCAGCATCTGAAGGATGATGAAACAGATGAGGTTCCCGTTCAGGATCTTTCCCTCGAACAGAAAAGATTGCTCCACGGATTGCGTGATGAACCGGATATACTCTTCACCGTCGGCATACATCGCGAACTGTATGAGACCGGCGATCAGGGCGATAGCCACGTAGCCGATATAACTCCGCGGACGTGTCGCTATCTTTTTCAGCTCAAGGATGGTAAGACGAAGCAGCATCGGTCAACGTGTAAGTTTCATGAAAAAGTCCTCCAAGAGTCGACGGGAAACAATTCCTGTCGGAGGGAGGCCGATGGCACAGAACCATGCATTGAGTTCGCCGGATTGATGACGACCCAGGCGGAACCGAAGGTGATCGGTGCCGACCTCTTCCAGCCGCGTGTTCCAGCTTGAAGTAGCAACTGCCTCTTTAGCTTTTTGAAGGTCTGCAAAAGTGAATTCCACGAGCAGATCATCTGCATTCAACAGATCCGTGACACTCCCTTCATGCATCGCCTTCCCTCGAGAGATGATGACCATTCGCGTGGCGACCAATTCTATTTCGGAAAGGATGTGCGAGGACATGAAGACGGTCTTGCCGGAGTCCCGCAACCGGATGATCAGCTCCCGGAGATCGACGATTCCCTGAGGATCTAACCCGGTCGTCGGTTCATCTAGTACAACGAGTTCAGGATCGTGCAATAACGCTTGTGCGATGCCAAGACGTTGCTTCATGCCGTGGGAATAGTTTTTAACGGGCTCCTCTCCTCTACCCGACAAGCCTACCAATTCAAGCAGTCTTTGAATATTCGAAGATGTAACATCCGCTCCGCTCATCGTTCCCAGGAGGCGGAGATTCCGGATTCCGGACATGTACTTGTAGAAATCCGGTTTTTCAACGATGGCACCAATGCGTCTCAGGCAATCGGAACGGTGTTCTTCAAAGGATTTACCGAAATACCGGATATAGCCGTTGTCCGGACGTATCAGTCCGAGCATCATGCGTATGGTCGTGCTTTTACCGGCTCCGTTGGGACCCAAAAAACCGTAGATGTCGCCGGGCAATACCGAAAAAGAAAGTCCGTCAACAGCGGTATGCACCGGTGCCGAAGAATGAAGCAGCGGAAAAGTAGTACGGTAGCTTTTTCTAAGTCCGGTTACTTCAAGGACAGGAAGGTAACTCATTTCAATTTGGACGTGATTTTTTCGTCCAAGGGGTTGACCGACGAAGGATAGAACCCGAGCAGCTCTCCGTTTCCGTCAATCAGATATTTACAGAAATTCCAAGAGGGCTCCTGATCGTTCCAGCCGTTTTTTGCCGGATCGGTCAGCCACTGGTACAAGGACGATTTTCCAGAACCTTTCACGTCGCATTTACTGAACAGCGGGAATGTCACCTGAAACCGGTTTGTGCAGAAGTTACGGATATCGGACGAGGACCCGGGTTCCTGTCCTCCGAACTGATTACAGGGAAAGCCCAGCACCGTCAGCTTACCTGCATATTGTTCCTGCAGCTTTTGCAGGTCAGCATACTGAGGGGTGTACCCGCATTCACTTGCAGTATTGACAATCAACAGGTACTGTCCCTTGAGCTTTTTAAGATCAAACGGATTGCCTTCAAGATCGGTCAGGGGGATTTCGTAAACGGACATAGCAGCGGTGTTTTTTTCCAGTAAGTTAGGACGTTCTGCGGGTTTGGCACAGGCGGAGAGCAGGGCCATACCGATCATTTGCAGGAAGGATAACATTCGTTTCATGGTGATTGGTGTGGTGTCAGATTCGAAACAACAGCCAAGGACGATTGTTCAAAGACTGTGCGAAAAATCGACAAAACCGACGTCCTTCAGTATTCTGATAGTGGTAAATTTACCGAGCGATGCTCAAAACAGGTATCATTCAGGCACTTTGGAACGAACTTACGCCTTACAAGGCCCGTTTGATCGCTGTTTCAAAAACACAACCCAACGACCGCATTCTAACCGCCTACGAGGCCGGTCAGCGCGACTTCGGAGAAAACTATGTGCAGGAGCTGGCCGAAAAACAGCCGATGCTGCCATCCGACATCCGCTGGCATTTCATCGGTCACTTGCAATCGAACAAAGTCAAATACATCGCCGGATTTGTACACTGTATCCATACGGTCGATTCCCACAAGCTACTGAAAGAGATCGACAAGCAAGCTGCCAGGTTCAGACGAGTCATTCCATGCCTGCTGCAGCTGCACATCGCACGTGAGGAGACCAAGTACGGGCTAAACATGGAGGAAGCGAAAGAGCTGCTCGAGGCGTTCGATTCGGAAGGTCTTCAACATGTCAGGATCATAGGGTTGATGGGAATGGCCAGCAATACGGATGACGAGGCAATCATCCGTCAGGAATTCGAAGGACTTCACGACTTTTTCCTTCGGATGCGTGTCGAACATCCCGAACTCACTGAATTATCGATGGGAATGAGTTCGGACTACCGGATCGCGCTTGAAGCAGGCAGCACAATGGTACGCATCGGCAGCACGGTTTTCGGTGCAAGAATAACACCGACTCAAGCATGAATCAGGCCGGAATCATTTTCGCATTACTGACCACGCTTTCCTGGTCGATCGGAATCTTTCCATTCACCATTGCGGCCCGTCGGCTCGGCGCCAACACCTTGAACCATTTCCGGTTGCCGGTGGCGACGCTGTTGATTTTTCTAATCACCTATCTGGTCACCGGTCGGGAAGGAATTGCCCGGCTATTCTCCTCAGAGTTCATTTCGGCCTGGTTCTGGCTGGGGCTTTCAGGATTGGTCGGACTTACCATCGGTGACCATTACGGATTCGGTGCGTTTGCAATCCTGGGCCCCCGACTGGGAAGCGTAATGAGCTCTTTCGCACCTGGCGCTGCTTTGGTGACCGGTTACTTCCTGACCGGCGACCGACTGTCTTTCATCGGTGTCTGCGGCATCTTCATCACGATGTTCGGCGTGATGTTCCTTTCCCTGGGTCGTGATGAAAGAAGGAGCCATTCGGAGAGTCCGCACGGCTCCATGATCAAGGGCATCGTACTGGGAATACTTTCTGCATTCTGCCAGGGAGCCGGACTTGTATTGGCAAAACGCGGACTCATGAGTATCCCGGAAGGTATTGCGCCGGTAGCGGCCACCTTCATCCGGTTGTCGGCCGCCACTCTTTCCCTTTTCATTTTTTCAATGATCACCGGCTCGCTGGGAAGGATCCTCTTGCCGCTTCGTAACGACCGGGAAAAGGGTATTACACCGGCCTTGCTCGGAACCCTTTTCGGACCGGTCATCGGTGTTTCTCTTTCAATCTATACCGTATCCCTCCTCGAAGCCTCCGTGGCCCAAACCATTTTCTCCCTTGTGCCTGTCACCACGCTGGTTCTGAACACGGTCATTCACCGCGAGCGAATGCGGTTCAAAATGATCGCCGGCGTACTGGTCGCCGTCGGAGGAGTGATGTTGCTGGTTTGGCGGGATCCCGTAGAACGACTTATCTTCCACTGAAATCTAAACGTGCCATGAACACATCGGATTGGAAAAAATGGATGCTGGCAGTAGTGCTGCTGGCTGCATCGCTGACGGTTTACATCCTGACTTCTTCCCGATCTTTGATGTTCGATGACGCGGCCGAATTCGCGCTTGTCATCCGCCTGGGAAGCATCGCTCATTCGCCCGGCTTTCCATCTTATATATTATCAGGAATGTTGTGGGACCGTTTGAGCGGTTTCCTGATTTCCGATGCGATCGTACGGCTCAACCTGTTCTCCGCTCTTCTGGTCTCCACTGCTTCAGTTCTGATGTATTTCGGATTCCGGAAAATCACCTTTCAGCTGAACCAGGGGAGACACGACTGGAAAAGCGAGCTCTCTGCTTTTTTTCCTGCCGCCATCTTTGCCTTTGGCAATACCACCTGGCTTTGGGCGAATACGATTGAAGTGTATTCCTTTCAGGTGTTCTCCATGGGATTATTGTTGTACGGACTCTGTAGTTACCAGTCGGCACCCTCCCTGCGCAGCCTGACAGTATCGGCTGTCGGACTTGCATTGGGCTGGAGCAATCACCACCTGACAATGATCGTCTTCACGCCCTTCGTTCCGTTATTCTTTCAAAAAAACCTGTTCATCAAGGTTCCGGAAAAGACGTCAAGCGTTAAAAAGAAAAAAACAGAGGTCGAACCTGCATTTGCTTCTTATTTCAAAACACTTACGAGCCGGGACTTCCTGTTGTTTACCGGAATCTCTGCCGGACTCACACTGTTCTTCTACGGGTGGATGGTGATGCGCGCCCAACAGGACTATCCGTTCATGTTCGGCAAACCGGAAAATCTTGATCTGCTTTTTTACCACATCCGTGGCGGGGCTTACACGAAAAACATCACGGATACCAGTGCCTCGGTGATCGCTGCACGTCTGCCCTATTTCCTCGAGCTGACCGTCCGGCAGTACCTCTACTTCTTTCCGCTACTCCTGTGGGGCGTTATCAGTCTTTTCCGCAACAGTACCGGGCGGATGACCTTCATCGTCCTTACCTACTTCGCTCTGCTGTTACTGTATCAGTTGAACAACAACCAATGGGCAAGCACGGATGCCTACCTCTTGCTACCGTTCATGGTGTTGTGCATACCCATGGTCTATGCCGCTTTCCGGTCATTCGATCGTTGGAAACTGGCCGTGACCGTTCCTTTGTTGTTGGTCTTCTCGGTAATCGTTTCTTACGGAAAGCACGATCGAAAAGGATATCCGGTCAGTGATTCTTTGATGGAACTGTTTGACAAATCCGCCCCTAAAAACAGCGTGGTCGTCCTGTCCGATTGGGCGACAGTCATACAGTACTATTATTACCGGATCATGGAGGATTTCCGTCCGGATCTGGATGTGATCCATTACGATTTCAAGTTCACCCATCACCATATCCTTCCACTGGTGAATCCGGATCTGTATAAACTCATACGGCCGGAATATGACAAGTATGTCGAAACGCTCGGAAGGGTGCATCCATATCAGATCGTCAATACGGGATGCGACCTGAACACACAGGAACTGAATTCAGTTTTCAAAGCGCTCGTGAAGAAATTAGAGGATGTCTGTAAATCCTCGGGGCGTGTCCTGCTGACAGATCCCCGCTGCCATTACATGTACAGCACCAACGGGTTCTATGCGCCCGGACGCTATGTTTCGGGCTGCTTTTCCTCTGACACGCCTGTCGATTCATCCTACTCAGCGGCTTTTCTTAAAATGGATTTTCCGTTCCTGTCGTCGAAAATGCTGTACGACGACCCCTCGTGCCTTGACAAACTGGTCGACTTCCAGGCCATGCTGGACCAACACATTTCCTTTTATACGGCGAACAGAGACAGTTCCCATCTCGCGAAAGCCGATCTAGCAAAGGACAAAGTGATGAGGCTGCAGCGCGACCTGAAAAAATCCATGTCGTTCGCCTACAAATTGAAATGAGAGCAGATGAGCGTCAATCGGCAGCGGTGAAGCGTTCAATAAATGCCTCCACCGCCAACCTGTAAGAAGTCAATCCGAAGCCGGAGATCACGCCGGCACATTGACGGGCGGTCAGTGATTGTTGACGGAACTCCTCTCGGGCATAGATACTGGAAAGATGTACTTCGATGACAGGGATACGGACAGCGGCGATGGCATCGGCGATGGAAACCGAAGTGTGGGTATAACCGCCGGCGTTCAGGATGATACCGTCCGTCGTATTCCTGCAAGCATGCAAGGCATTGATCAATTCGCCTTCCACATTGGACTGGAAGTATTCGAATTCTACCAAAGGAAAAAGTCCGGTCAATTCCTCAAGATAGGATTCGAACGACCTGCTTCCGTAGACGGAAGGCTCCCGTTCGCCCAATAAGTTCAGGTTTGGACCGTTGATAATGGTGATACGCATGCCAGTGGCGTAAATTTACGGACAATTATCGGTAGTACCTTGTGAAAAAACAGTCCGGAAAGTGACCTGATGAAACAAGAGCCGTTGTTATCTTTCGGAAAGCTGAAGTTACCTCATCTTGAACTGGAATATTCACATAAAAGGTTTCAAGAATTATTTGAAACTGGAGCGATCCCTCTCTCCAAACAGTGTCGAAGCATACCTTCACGACATCCGGCTGTTCGCTGCGTTCCTGGATGAAAAGGAATTGAAGCTTTCCCCCTCGCAGATCAGGCCCGAACACCTCCGGAGCTTCCTGGTGGACGTGAATGAAAAGCAGTTGAGCGCGCGCAGTCAGGCTCGGATCATCTCCGGTATAAAAAGCTTTTACAAATACTGCCTGATGGAGAACATCGTCACGGACGACCCTTCTCAGCTGCTGGAGTCCCCGCGTCTGGGACGCAAGCTTCCGGACACGCTTTCCCTGGAGGACATCAACCGGCTGATTGCAGCCATCGACCTGAGCAAACCGGAGGGAGTACGTAACAAGGCGATGCTGGAAACCATGTACAGCTGCGGATTACGCGTCAGTGAACTGATAGGTCTGAAACTCACCAACCTGCACACTGAAATCGGTTTCGTCCGGGTGATCGGAAAAGGCGACAAGGAACGACTGGTGCCGATCGGGAAGGTTGCCACCAAACAGATAAAACTGTACCTTGACGGTGTCCGAAACCATCAGTTGATCGCACCCGGCAACGAAGACTTTGTCTTTCTCAACCAGCGGGGACGAAGACTTTCACGCGTAATGGTATTCACCGTCATCAAACAATTGGCTGAAAAGATCCAGTTGAAAAAAAACATAAGCCCCCATACGCTGCGACACTCCTTTGCTACTCATCTGATCGAAGGCGGTGCGGACCTGCGTGCCGTGCAAGAAATGCTCGGTCACGAATCCATCACCACCACCGAGATCTATACCCATTTGGACAGGGATTATCTTCGGTCTTCCATCCTAAAGCATCACCCCAGGGCATGAAACCGGCCGAGCACTCCCCCTATCACCTGTTCCTATCCCTCCTGATGGCCTTGTTCACTTCGAACTTCGTTGCCATGGCATCAACCGAAGACACATTATCCAAACAAAAGCTCCCCCACTACCAGAAATTCATCGGAGATACCATCCGTTTCGCCGGCTACGACTGGACCGTGAAAGACTCTCACGGTGAACGGACCGGTCCCGGCACCAATTATTTTTCCAGCAGTAAAAAGAATGTCTGGGTGGATACGCAGGGCCGCTTACATCTTAAGATCACCGAGGACGATGAGGATTGGTATTGTCCGGAAGTGACGATGGTACGGACGCTCGGCTACGGGAAATATACCTTTCAGCTGGAAGCACTGCCGCAGCTGTTGGACCAGGATGTCGTAATGGGATTTTTCCTCTACGACCATTTGGACGCGGCGAATCATCACAGCGAAATGGACATCGAACTTTCAGTCTGGGGATTGCCGGGCAACCAGAACGCACAATATGTGGTACAGCCGATGGAGGACCGCGCACACCGCTTCGACATCGACCTGGGAAGGCGGACCGCGCACAGCATGGAGATCACTAAAAAGAAAGCCGCCTTCACCTCTTGGTACCCGGCAAATGAATCCATGTCGGATCCAAAAGACCAGAAAGTCAATGAACACCGATTCAAGTTCTCCAAACAGTACGTACCCGACAACGAGAAAGTCTGCATGAACGTATGGCTTTTCAAGGCCATCGAACCTCATCAGCTAAAGGAATTCGAACTGGTCGTGAAGGATTTCTCGTTCGAACCTTTCTGAGTGACTGACTGCGCCACAACATGTCCAAAGGATTGCTTTCCGTCCTGCTTTTAGTGGTTTCCAATTTCTTCATGACGTTCGCCTGGTACGGGCATCTACAATTCAGAAAATGGAATCTACTGCAGGACAGCTCACTGTTCGGACTCATCCTGATCAGCTGGGCAATCGCCTTTTTCGAATACGTCTTTCAAGTACCAGGCAACCGCATCGGACATGAGTCCAACGGCGGCCCCTTTAACCTTTTCCAGCTGAAACTTCTACAAGAAGTCATCACGCTGACCGTTTTTTCCTTCTGCAGCATATATGTCTTCAAGACCGACCAGTTACGTTGGAACTACCTGGCAGGATTCTTTTTCATGCTCTTGGCCGTTTTTTTCGTGTTCAAAAAATGGGATTGACCGGCCGTCCAAACGACGGTTTCATGATTACATTTGGACGATTCCTTTACGAATATGTCCGATTTGAATTTCAATAAGAACGAGGACCAGATGCGGCAGTTGGTGGACCAGTTGCGACAGCGATTGGTCAAGGTCCGTGCAGGCGGTGGAAAGAAAAGCACCGAAAAGCAGAAGAACCAGGGTAAACTACTCGCCCGTGAGCGAATCGAATATCTGACGGATACAGGTAAACCGTTCATCGAAATAGGCGCACTAGCGGCCGAAGGCATGTACGAGGAATACGGAGGTTGTCCCTCTGCCGGAGTAGTATGCGGTATCGGTTATGTTTCAGGGAAGCAATGTGTGATTGTCGCTAACGATGCAACCGTGAAAGCCGGTGCCTGGTTTCCGATGACCGGAAAAAAGAACCTGCGCGCCCAGGAGATAGCCATGGAGAACCGGCTTCCGATCATATACCTGGTCGACAGCGCCGGCGTTTTCCTTCCGATGCAAGACGAGATCTTTCCGGACAAAGAACATTTCGGGAGGATTTTCCGGAACAACGCGATCATGTCATCGATGGGCATCCTCCAGGTAGCTGCAATCATGGGTAGTTGTGTAGCAGGCGGAGCATATCTGCCGATCATGAGTGACGAGGCGCTGATCGTTGACAAGACCGGTTCTATATTCCTGGCAGGGTCTTATCTGGTGAAAGCGGCGATCGGAGAAGACATCGACAACGAGACATTGGGCGGCGCCACTACCCAGTGTGAAATATCCGGTGTGACGGACAATAAGTTTCCGGACGACAAGGCGGCGCTGGACTACATCAAAGGAGTTTTCAAGAAGATCGGGAGTTTCGAAACGGCCGGTTTCAATAGGGAGAAGCCGGCTGAACCCGCCAAGGATCAGAAAGAGCTGTACGGTATCATGCCGACGGATCCGACGAAACAATACGATGTCCGTGAGGTGATCGCCCGTCTGGTGGACGGATCGGAATTTCAGGAGTATAAAGAGAAGTACGGACAAAGCATACTCTGCGGACTGGCACGCATCGACGGCTGGTCGGTCGGAATCGTAGCCAACCAACGAAAAGTCGTAAAGAGTAAAAAGGGTGAAATGCAGTTCGGAGGCGTGATCTATTCCGATTCGGCTGACAAAGCGGCACGCTTCATCATGAACTGCAATCAACGCAGGATCCCATTGGTGTTTTTACAGGATGTAACCGGATTCATGGTCGGTTCGCGCAGCGAGCACGGTGGCATCATCAAGGACGGAGCCAAGCTTGTAAATGCCATGAGTAATTCCGTCGTTCCTAAATTCACCGTCATCACGGGCAACAGCTTCGGTGCCGGCAACTACGCCATGTGCGGAAAGGCCTATGACCCTCGTCTGATTGTCGCTTGGCCGACTGCGCAAATCGCCGTCATGGGAGGTGCGCAGGCTGCGAAGACGCTGCTACAGATCCAGGTCAGCTCCATGAAGGCGAACGGAAAGGAAGTCAGCAAGGAAGAGGAGAACGAATTGCTTAAGAAGATCACGGACCGTTATAACCATCAGATGACACCGTATTATGCCGCCTCGCGCCTATGGGTGGATGCAGTGATCGAACCACTTGAAACCCGTAAATGGATTTCGATGGGTATTGAAGCGGCAAACCATGCTCCGATACAAAAGCCCTACAATGTAGGTGTACTCCAAACCTGATAAAAAAAAATTACCATGAAGCTTTCCGACAACTTAAGCGAAGAAACCTTTTTCGATACTCAACCCGTCATGCCGCTTGTACACAAGATTGACAAGGTGAAAGAATTCCACCGCGTTTTCCAATTACAGTACAATGATACTCCGACTGCGGAGTTGGAAAAACGGATATATGAACTCCGTCACCGCCTCATGGAGGAGGAGAATGACGAATACCTGGAAGCGTGCCGCAACAATGATTTGGTACAGATCGCGGACGCACTCGGCGACAAATTGTACATCCTGTTCGGCACTATCCTGGCGCACGGTCTCCAGCATAAGATCGAGGAAGTTTTCGACGAGATCCATCGCAGCAACATGAGCAAGCTGGACGACAACGGCCAACCTATTTTCCGGGAGGACGGCAAGATACTGAAGAGTGCCAATTACTTCCTGCCCGACATCGGACGCGTCCTGGACCGCTCCTGAAAGATTGTCCGTGCTTTTTACATTCTGGCTGCGATTTAGCCTCTTTTCTGATTTTTTTCCCTGCTTTTTAAAGCAAACCTGCTGTAAGGTAAGCTGATATTTTGTGTGCTCATCGGACCAGTGGCTCCGTATTATTACCATTAACCGGGACTCCGGGGATTAATCATTTGAGCCATATGAAGAGAAGACCTACCCTTTCAAATTCGCAACGTCAACGCCGCCGTCTTATCAGCGCATCAGCGGCCGGTATCGGTTTGTTGATGTTCGTTTCGGTATTGTATTACACCTATTCCAGTCTGGTGACACCGAAGCAAGCGAAGGCTCAAACATCGACTCTTACCCAATTCAGGGGTGGTTCCTACATCATCAACATGGGGCTATCGCCGCAAACGGTCGGGAACGGACTGAAACCTTACGGCTTGGTCTATGATCTTGTTGTGAATTCCGGTGTACCGGTGGCTTGGGTGATCAATCCTAGCAAATCGAAAGACCAGATCGACTTCGCCCATGAAGGTTTCAATTAGCGGGGAGGCACCTTTGTCGTTCCCGGGGAATACGTCACAG
>JBJOMA010000109.1:0-24695 GCA_046052625.1 Bacteroidota bacterium | reverse complement strand
AATTCCTGTTGAAAATTTCATCTTTGCAGCCACAATCTCGGACCCTGTTCTCCGTTCCGGAGACAAACCCTGCCATTTTAGGTGAACATCTACACGCAGAAACAACGTTGGAAACTGCTTTTGCTCTTGGCGGCCCTGCTGATCGGAGCGGCATCGCTCTGGTATACCAATAAGCTGGTCAACCGGCTGTCCGAAGAGGAGCATAAGAAAATACAGCTGTGGGCCGAGGCGACTCGCCGCCTTGCCGACATATCGGAAATCAACGCTGACATCGATTTTTTGTCTACGGTTATCGGGAACAATACCACGATCCCGGTCATCCTGACGGACGATCGTTTCAAAGTGATCACTTTTCGGAATGTCGATTCGCTTCGCGCACAAGAAGAAGTGTCGACCATGCTGAAGCAGCACGAGCCGATCGAGATTTTGATCGGTCCCAAGCTCAAGCAATACATCCTTTATAAGGACAGCGAGCTGCTGGTCCGCCTACGGTATTACCCTTATTTCCAGCTTGCGGTCATCGCTCTTTTCCTGTTCGTCTCTTACCTCGCGTTCAGTACGTCCCGCAAGGCCGAGCAGAATCAAGTATGGGTAGGAATGGCGAAAGAGACCGCGCACCAGCTCGGCACACCGCTTTCATCCATGATGGCCTGGCTTGAACTTTTGAAGTTGAAAGGGGAGGGAGCAGAATATATCGGCGATATCGAAAAGGATGTCCAGCGGTTGCAGACCATCACCGACCGTTTCTCCAAGATCGGTTCAGCGCCGGCACTGAAGAAGGAAGACATCATGCAGGTCATGCAGCATTCGGTGGATTATATCCGGTCCCGTTCTTCCGGCAAGGTCGATTTCCGGTTGTCCGGCCCCGGTCATCTGGTGCAGACTCCGTTGAACGTGCCGCTATTCGAGTGGGTGATCGAGAATATCCTCAAGAATGCATTGGACGCCATGGAAGGCGCAGGTGCTATCACCGTATCAGTCACTGACCAGCAGCAATTCGTTTACATCGATATCCAGGATACCGGTAAGGGTATTCCCAAGAATTCATACAAGACCATTTTCAAACCGGGCTACACCACCAAGAGTCGCGGCTGGGGACTGGGACTTTCGTTGAGCAAACGGATTGTCGAAGAATACCATGACGGACAGATTTTCGTGAAGAGTTCCGAACCGGGTAAAGGGACGACATTCCGGATCGTTCTCAAGAAGTGATTCGTACTTCCTTCGATGGCCGGCGTTTATTTCCATATTCCTTTCTGCCGCAAGGCGTGTCACTATTGCGATTTTCATTTTTCCACCTCCCTGTCCGCGGTTTCTGCCATGGAGGCGGCGTTGTCGGCCGAACTGACGCTTCGTACTGATTTTCCTGCAGGTACAACGGTTGAAACGGTTTACTTCGGCGGGGGTACGCCATCCTTATTATCCACCGATTCCATCCGACGGCTCATCGATGCCGTCCGTGATAAATTCTTATTGGATCCTGGTGCTGAAATAACGCTTGAAGCGAATCCGGATGATATGTCGGATGAATCCTTATCAGGTTGGAAAGCGTCCGGCGTGAACCGGCTGTCGATCGGCATCCAAAGTTTCCGCGATGAAGACCTTCGTTTCATGAATCGTTCGCATACTGCGGCCGATGCGCTCCGGGCGGTGGAACGCGCCCGTAAGGCCGGTTTCGGGGACCTTACCATCGACCTCATTTACGGTACACCCGGAATGAATGATGCCGCATGGGAAGAGAACTTGCGGATTCTCGCCGGAATGGAACTCCTTCATTTCTCTGCGTACTCACTTACCGTCGAACCGCGGACCGCGCTTGCGGACTTCGTTCGTAAGGGAAGCGCTCCGGCACCTGAAGAGGAACAGGCTGTACGACAGTTCAAACGGTTGCTTGCTTGGGCGAGAGAAATGGGATACGAGCACTATGAGATATCCAATTTCGCACGCTCCGGCAGATATTCGCGTCATAACACTTCCTATTGGAAAGGAGTGCCCTACTTGGGAATCGGTCCGTCAGCGCATTCATTCGACGGCGTTATACGCTCGTGGAACATCAGGAACAATCCGGAATACATACGGAGCATAAACGCAGGCGTTCGTTCTGCTGAGACGGAGGAACTGACGGTTGCTGAACGCTTCAACGAAGCGGTACTTACCGGCCTTCGCACGATGTGGGGAATCGATCATGAACTGTTACGTGCATCCTTCGGGAATCAGGCTTTCGAACACCTGTTGAACGCCGTCGTGCCTTTTCAGGATAAAGGTTGGATAAAAGTATCGGAAGAGCGAACCGTCCTTACTGACGAGGGGAAACTGTTCGCTGATTTTATCGCGTCCGAACTCTTTCTTTAGTCGATCAGTTCATCGGGATCTGACTCCGGTGCGGCCTTCGGATCCTTGCCCGCCACTACTATCACGATTTCTCCTTTCGGCGTATGTGCAGCGAAATGCAAAGCCAGTTCCTTCAGGGTACCTCTGCGGATTTCCTCGTGCAGCTTACTCAACTCCCTGCATACACATGCGGCTCGGCTTTCTCCGAACACTCCGCAGAACTCGTCCAAGGCGCGTAGCAACCGGTAAGGCGACTCATAGAAGATCATCGTCCGTTCCTCGTCCACCAGCCGACGCAGCCGTGTCTGCCGGCCTTTCTTCTGAGGAAGAAAGCCTTCGAAACAGAACCGGTCGCAGGGAAGTCCTGAATCGACCAGTGCGGGAATCAAGGCAGTAGGTCCCGGAAGCGTTTCAACCTCTACGTTCTGCCGGACACATTCACGTACGATGAGGAATCCCGGATCAGAGATGCCCGGTGTTCCGGCATCCGATACAAGGACGATCTTTTCTCCTGCAGTGATTCGTTCAACGAGTTCTCCGACCACCTTGTGCTCGTTGTGTGCATGATAAGCGCGCAACGGCTTGTGAATGTCCAGGTGCCGCAGCAGATTGCCACTGGTTCGGGTATCTTCCGCCAAAATGAGATCCGCTTCTTTCAAGACGCGTATAGCCCGAAGCGTGATGTCCTCCAGATTTCCGATGGGCGTCGGGACAAGTGTCAGTTTGGACACGGTATCAGGCGCTGTAACGGCGTTCCACCAACTCCATGAATTGATGAACGGTTCCTTGTGACGGATCCCATCCGTAACGGGGCATCACTTCGTTGTCCAGATAGCTTTTAGCTTCGGACCATGAATTACAGCTATTCAGCCTTTCCACTGCAGCAGTAAAGGCTTCCGGATTATTGGCGAACAGGAATTGTGTGAAAAGGAACCGCTCGTTGATGCCGATGGCGTTGCGCAAGTCGGATACGGGTTTGTGATTGAGGGTTTCGGAAATACTCGAAGTCGAATTTTTTCCTGCAATCGTATCCGCCACGGTGGAGCCGCCGCGGAATTTTCCGGCGATAGTCTGCGGAACCTCGAAGCGATGATTGATGTCTGAAGTCTGCATCGTCCGGTTACGGTCTTCGGCCAACTGCCGTGCCTCCGGGGAAAGCTCTTCCATTTTCTCAGGCGTCGGTGCCGGAGACGTTACGCTAGCTTCCGGTTCCTTCTTTTGAATCGGTATCACTGGTTCCTGGAATCGTTCCCCGACCAAGTTATCCAGGTCGTCCATCGACTGCATCGCATTCTGATGGTGCAGCGTCAGTGCAAGTTCGTAGGATATCCGCAGTTCGCGCAACAGTTCGTTCATTTGTTGCTGAGGAATTGAAGCAGTAAGCTGCATCAAATCGTTGTGTCGCTCGACAAGGTTCTCCAGGCGGCTCTGTAGTTGCTGATGGAGGGTTTGACGGTTCATTTAAAGGGTGTTTTTTAATACTTTGGTGCTTCCCGGAAATTATAACGTGTTTTCTTTCCGTGGATTGTGTTATTACGGCATCTGCCGGTCAGGGTTGCGCCCGTTCTACCTTTTAATTTTGCCTCAAAACACATAATTTGGCAGTCCGATTCCGTCCGCTATGTTCATCGAAAATCTCAAGAAAACCGAACCCCGACGGGGTCATATCGAAGTCATCTGCGGCTGTATGTTCTCCGGTAAAACCGAAGAACTGATCCGGCGATTGAAACGGGCCAAGATCGCGCGGCAAAAAGTCGAGATCTTCAAGCCGAAAGTCGATGTCCGCTATGACGATGTGAACGTCGTTTCGCATGACTCCAATTCCATACACAGTACACCGGTCGATTCTTCCGAACAGATCCTCCTGATGGTTTCCGAAGTCGATGTCGTAGGCATCGACGAAGCTCAATTCTTCGATGACGGATTACCGAGCGTTTGCCGTCAACTGGCCGATCGGGGTCTTCGTGTCATCGTTGCAGGACTGGACATGGATTACCTCGCAAAACCCTTCGGTCCGATTCCACAGATGATGGCCGTTGCGGAGTATGTCACCAAGGTGCATGCTATCTGCATCCGGTGTGGCAATCTCGCGAATTTCTCCCACCGTACCGTTTCCAATGATTCACGTATCCTATTAGGTGAGCAGGAGAGCTATGTACCGCTTTGCCGGACATGTTTTAATCAGGAATCCGGAATTACTGCCTGATCCTGATGGGCCCCAACCAGTATACCATCCGTACTGTCGCCGAAGTTTCCGGCGGAGAATTGGTCATTAAGCGGGCCCACCAGACCTCCTTCGAGGAACTGCTCACCGACAGCCGTAAACTCACGCATCCGGAAGTGTCCCTTTTCTTCGCCTTGAAGGGAGAGCGTAACGACGGACACCGTTACGTCGTCGAATTGTGCGCACAAGGTGTACATAATTTCGTCGTCAGTGATTTTCTTCCCGAATACGAATCGCTCGAGGCCAACTTCGTGATCGTGGACGATGCCCTGACCGCCATGCAGCAACTGGCGGCCCGCCACCGTCGTCACTTCGCCTATCCGGTGGTAGGTATCACCGGCAGCAACGGCAAGACGATCGTCAAGGAGTGGCTTTTCCAGTTGTTACGCGCCGACCACAATATCGTCCGCAGTCCTAAGAGTTATAATTCCCAAGTGGGTGTGCCTCTTTCAGTGTGGCGCATGAACGATGATCACCAGTTGGGAATTTTCGAAGCCGGCATCTCCAAGCCCGGCGAAATGGGACGGCTGGAAGAGATCATTCGACCGACGGTCGGATTGTTCACTAATATCGGTTCGGCACACGATGCCAGCTTCTCTTCCCGGCCGGAAAAGGTAGCCGAGAAGCTGCATTTGTTTCATCATGTGGAAGCGCTCGTATACTGCAAGGACTATCCTGAAATCCAGGAAGCGGTGCAGTCCGGTGAATTCCGCCATGGTAAGATCCGTCTTTTCACGTGGTCGCGGAAGACCAAAGCGGACCTGCAGATCGGTCGAATCACCCGCACCGCAGAGGAGAGTGATATCCAGGCTGTCTACGAGAACCGTTTCATCAGCATTCGCATTCCGTTCACCGACAATGCTTCCGTGGAAAATGCCATCCATTGCTGGGCCTTGCTGCTCTTTCTCGGCATCGATCCGGAAGTCATCACGGAGCGTATGCATTACCTGAGTCCGGTGGCCATGCGGCTGGAGATGAAGACGGGGGTCAACCAGTGCAGCATCATCAATGACAGTTACAATTCCGATCTGGGCTCGTTGACCATCGCCCTTGACTTCCTCAATCAGCAGAAGCAGCACGACCGGAGGACACTTATCCTTTCAGATATCCTGCAAAGCGGCAAGAACGAAGAGTCCTTGTATCGTGAGGTGTCCGACCTGTTATCGGTCAGAAAAGTGAATCGACTGCTGGCGATCGGCCCGTCGTTGATGCAGCAGAAACACCTCTTCAGGATTCCTGCCGAATTCTATGAGTCGACGGAAGAGTTCCTGAAGGCGTTCCCGACCATGAATTTCCGGGAGGAGGCGATTCTCCTGAAAGGCGCCCGTCCGTTCGGTTTTGAACGGATCGTAAAGCTGCTTCAGCAAAAGACGCACGAGACCGTTCTGGAGATAAACATGAACGCACTGGTCCATAACCTGAACTATTTCCGTTCACGGTTACGTCCGCAGACGAAGATCATGGCGATGGTGAAAGCCACTTCCTACGGAAGCGGCAGCCATGAGATCGCCAACGTGCTTCAGTTCCACCACGTCGATTATCTGGCCGTAGCCTATACCGACGAGGGAGTGGAGCTGCGCAAGTCAGGGATCACGCTGCCGATCATGGTCATGAATCCGGAAGCGCAGAGTTTCGATGCCATGATCCGCTATCGGTTGGAGCCGGAAATCTATAATTTCCGTCTGCTCAACCAGCTCAATGAATCCCTTAAGTCGTACTCCGGGGATCCTTTCCGAATACACCTGAAGGTCGATACGGGCATGCACCGGCTCGGATTCGAGGAATCCGAAATGCCGGAGCTTGTGGCACGGCTGAAGAATAACCGGCAGTTGCAGGTCCAGTCCGTATTCACCCACCTGGCAGCCAGCGATGAGGCGGAGCATGACGGTTTCACCCGCCAGCAACTGGAACGTTTCGAGCGGATGAGTGACAGACTGCGAAGCGAATTCCCGTATCCGGTGATGCGCCATGTGCTGAATTCTTCCGGCATCTTCCGGTTCAGCGAGGCGCAATTTGAGATGGTCCGGCTCGGAATAGGGCTCTACGGTTTTGCCGGCACTACACATGAACAGCAGCAGCTGCAGCATGTAGCGACACTGCGGACAACCATTTCCCAGATAAAAAACGTCCCCGCCAGCGAAACCGTCGGTTATAGCCGGAAAGGAGTGCTTAAGCGGGACACGCAGGTGGCGACTGTTGCGATCGGCTATGCAGACGGATTGAACCGTCGGCTGAGCAATGGAAAAGGGCGTATGCTGGTGAACGGAAAGCTGGCGCCCATTGTCGGCAATATCTGCATGGACATGGCCATGCTCGACATCACCGATGTACCTGCCCGGGAAGGAGATGAAGTGATCGTGTTCGGACCGGAACTGCCGGTCTCTGAAATGGCCCGACTACTCGAGACCATACCCTATGAAGTACTCACCGGTATTTCACAACGCGTGAAGCGTGTTTATTACCAGGAATGATCCGCTTAGAGAAAACGCGGCATCTTGTTGAAGTTCTTGGAACGCCGTCCGTGCGGAACAGGAGCCGTGAACCCCAGACTCACTTCCCAGCTGTTTGCGCTGATCATCTGTCCTAGTTTTCCTACTCCGAAATCGTAAGAGAAACCGAGGTTGAACGAATGGTATTCGAAATTCGTGGCCAGGCAGACCGCTTCACCGAAGCGGTAGAATGCACCGAGATTCAGAAACGATTGCTTCATGTATCCGGTATAAAGCGATTTGATCCGGACGATCTGCTTGAAATATCCGCCGACAACCAACTCGCGGTGCTTAGACTGCAGTTGGACCAGCATGCGAGGATTGAAGAACATCTCTTCCGATTCTCCCACGGCGATCATGCCGCTTCCGTGTAAGGTCACTCGTTGGCGATAAGGATCTTCCTTGGCCGGATTGGGATAGAAGCTGACGTTCGGCGAACCGATGTGTGAGAGGCTGACACCCGCTGCCGCGGAATTGATGCCGTCAGGACAATAAAGGAAATTCGCACCGGCATTCAAGTTGAAATAGGTGAGGTTCGAATACTGGATGAGTTCCTGAGAGGGCAGAGTAGGGTCGTAGCTGTCCCCGTTCCACTGGTTGTCCCACGTGGCTTTTGCGGGATCAACCATCTGGTTGTCCAGTCCGGCCTGGAATCCGAAGGAGATCCAATGAGATGCCTCGTGGTCAAGTGCCGCGGAGTAGGAGACTGCGCCCTGTATCTGAGTCCGCTTGAAGCCGGCCAGTCCGGCCTGGTCTGTACTTATCAGGAAACCTCCGCCGAAGTAACGGTTATCAAGACTTGCCTTGCCGATCGGGGCATCCGCCGAGAATTGCAAGGTCGTGTAACCTTCGCCGGCCGAAGCCCACTGGCTGCGGTAATTGTTCGTAGCACGGAATACGCCGTCGAATACTCCTGTCAGCGCCGGATTGATAGTCAACGGGGCGTTCTGATATTGCGTGAAATGCTGGTCTTGAGCGGATAGTTGTGCGCAAAAAAGAAGTGCTGCGACGGTGGCCGTGATGCGTACGCGAACGTGAGGTAGAGCGTTGATAAAAAGGTTCTTCATGGCTTAGCGGATCAAAGTAGTGGTACCGGATTCGGTGACGGTATTTGAATTCTCATAGAGCATGGTGGCAACCCAGGTGAATACGCCTGAGTTGAGCTCTTTACCCTTGAATTTCCCATCCCAGCCTACTGCAGGATCTTCCGACTCGAACACGCACTTCCCGTATCTGTCGAATACGGAAAAACGGATACGTCGGAGGTTGGTGCCACGCAAGTAAAGGACATCGTTCTGTCCGTCACCGTTCGGAGAGAAGGCGGTGGGCACGAAGAAGTTGTCGTTGTGAAGCACGGTCACCGTGACCTGACGGATGGCCGTGCATCCCAGTGCATCCGTGATATAACAGGTATACGTCGTGGTATTCGTCGGTGTGACGATAGGATCCGGGATGATCGTGGAACTCATCTCGGTCGTATCCGGGGCGGTCCATTGGTAACTCACCCCGCCTGTTGCCGTCAGTTGGTAAGGGTTTCCGTAGAACATCGTGGTATCGGGGCCTACCGTTGCGACCGGATTGCTCTCGATGCGGATGTAGGAATACAGTGTAAGGGTATCCGATCCGTACAGGTTGGAAACGATCAGACGAACATCATAAAGTCCGTCTTGCGGGTAGGTGATACAAGAGGGATTTCGTGCGCTGCTGGTCTCGGAACCGGCGTCGGCTCCCGGAAAGTACCACATCCACTGCGTACTTGTATCGGTATGCAGTGAAAGGTCCGAAAAGGAGATACAGGTGTTCGAACAGGCAGTCACCGTCGAAGCCGAGAAGTCGGCGACCGGTAGCGGACAACTTTCTACATTGATATAGGCCGTCTTACGCAAGGAGTCAATTCCGTCTGCATTCTGTACGACCAGCAACACGTCGTAAAGTCCGGAAGCCGGGTAGCAGATACCGATGGGATTACGCTGGTTGCTGGAGACGATCGGCGATGCGCCGGGGAAACGCCATGTCCATTGGGTCGGATTACCTGCCGACGAATCGAAAAAACTGATGCAGCCGCGTTCGCAGAACGAAGTTTGTGATGCATAGAAGTCGGCCTGCGGAGGCGTGCATGTCCCGACCGTTATGTAATCGGTGTAGATGATGGTATCGATAGCAGTGCCGTCAAACGTCACCAGATAGGTCGTGTAGGTGCCCGCCGTGTTGTAACAGATACCGGTAGGGTTGGGACCGGTGAAAGTCTGAGGTGTTCCGCCGTCAAACAGCCAGTTCCAACTGATGGCGTTGCTGGTCAGAGCGGTGTAATCGATGCAGCTGCCGACGCAAAGCGTCGTATCGGTGGCAATAAAACCTTGTGCGGCGGCGGGCTGACTGTAGGCAGCGAACGTCAGGGAAGCCGCGGTGAGGAGAATCCGGGTAAATCGGTTAGACATGATCTGCTGAAAGGACGTTTTAACGGGCTTAAAGTACGATAAATCCGAGGAGTCTTGAAAGACTTAATGCCACCCGGCGACGAACCTGTAGAGGTTGAAATCACCTTGTTTTACCGCTTTTTCTACAGCAAGGAACAAGGCGGTCTTGCTGACGCCCTGCATCCGCTGACGTTGGATGAGGCGATAGGCCTTTTCGGTCAGCAGATAGGTTCGTTTTGCATTAAAGGTGTCCGATGAACGGTGTTTCAATACCGATTCCAGGACTTCTGTGATACCTGTTCCGAGAGTCGCGGCGGCTTTGACCACCGGCACAACCCAACCGTCTTTGCGCGGGTGTGCGGTCAGCTGGCGCAAGGCATTTACAAGCGAGTCGGCACCCTCACGGTCCGATTTATTCACCACGAACACGTCGGCGATTTCCATGATTCCGGATTTCATCGTCTGCACTTCGTCACCCGCTTCCGGCACCATGACCACCACGGTGGTATCCGCCAGTCCTGCTATTTCGATTTCTGACTGTCCGACACCTACGGTTTCCACCAGGATCAGGTCGAACCCGGCACAACGCAGCACATCAGTCAGCTCAATCACTTTTTCCGACAGTCCGCCCAGCGATCCGCGAGTGGCGACCGATCGGATGAATACCAAGGGATTCGTGAAGTGTTCGGACATCCTTAGCCGGTCACCCAAAAGGGAGCCGTAGTTGAAAGGAGAAGTCGGGTCGATGGCGAGTACGGCTACTTTTTTACCTGAAGCGGTCCAGGCGCTTATCAGTCCGTTGATCAGGGTGCTTTTTCCGGCTCCCGGCGGCCCGGTCAATCCGACCACCGGCACCTTATTATCGGGTTCGAGTGCACGCAACAAGTCGCTCGCTCCCGGCAATTCATTCTCCACCCACGTCAAGGCTCGTGCCAGCGACGGATAATCGCCTGCACGTACCGCCTTCAAAAGGGTTGCGGTATCGAAGATTCCGGACTTTAATTGCACCACCGCAAAATAAGCGAAAGATTCCATCTTGCCCTGTCTTGTTACCCGGTAATTTCAAGAACATCTGTACATGAGTGGTGCATGCAGTTGAAGGGATTAGCCGTACTTTTACGCGTACTTACCGCCCGAGCAGCCGATCATTCATGTTATCTCTATCTGCGGTCATCATCACCTTCAACGAAGAGCGTCACATCGCCCGATGCATTGATTCGCTTCGGAATGTAGCCGATGAGATTGTCGTAGTCGACTCCCTTTCCACCGACCGCACCCGGGAAATCTGTATGGAGAAGGGTGTTCGTTTCATTTCCCATGCGTTCGAAGGATACGTTGCACAAAAGAATTTTGCTGTTTCGCAGGCGACGAATGATCATGTTCTCTCTGTTGATGCGGATGAAGTCCTTTCGGATTCGTTGGCCCGCTCTATCAACGATGTCAGGTCAAATTGGCTGTCTGATGCCTATTATATGAACCGCCGGACCGACTTCTGCGGAAAGTGGGTGCTGCATGGCGGCTGGTATCCCGACCGTAAAATCCGCCTCTTCCGAAAGCAAGCCGGAAGTTGGGAAGGACTTCGGCTGCATGAATCCTACCGTGTAAAAGAAGGGATGCGTATCGGGTACCTGAACGGCGATCTGCTGCATTACAGCTACGGTTCGGTTTCGGAACACCTACGGCAGATCGACCGCTTCAGTCTGATCGCTGCCGAAGAACTCTTCGAGAAAGGCGTCCGTTCGAACGCTTTCAAAGTGCTTTTCCGTCCGCTTGCCAAGTTCATCAGTACGTACTTGCTCAAGCGCGGTTTTCTGGATGGTTGGACCGGACTCATCATCGCCTGCAACAGTGCACACGGAGTATTCCTGAAGTATCTTCGACTGCTTCGACTGCAAAAAGGGTTGCCGGCATGAAGGTGCTACATATAGCAACGCCGGACGGATGGCGAGGCGGTGAACAGCAGGTCGCCTATCTGGCACTTGGATTGCGCGAGTCAGGTACGGAAGAAGCCGTGTTGTGTCGCGAAGGCAGCCCGCTGGAAACGCAGTTACGCAAGGATAAGATACCGGTCATCACTTTCCGTCACCGCGGCATGGCCGGACTCGCACTCGCAGCACTCATCCGTCGTAGCTGCAAGGATTCAGGTTTCGATATTATCCATGCCCACGATTCACACGCACACAGTGCTGCTGTCGAAGCTGCAGTGATTTTTGGCAATAAGACCCCCGTCGTCGTCAGTAGAAGGGTCGACTTCTCTGTATCTGCTTCTTTTTTTTCCCGTTTCAAATACAACCATCCGTCCATTCGCCGGATCATTTGTGTGAGCGAAATGATCCGCAAGGTCACCGCTCCTGCCATAAGGAGACGGGAACTGCTGCAAGTCGTACATGACGGAATCGATGCAGACAGGTTCAGAATCCCTGTCGACAAACGGGAGTTGCGTCGTGGGCTCGGATTACCGGATGACACTTTACTCATTGGAAACATCAGTGCGCTCGCCGACCATAAGGATCACCCTACATTCATACGTGCGGCTTCCCTGATGCTCAGGGAGAATCCCCTGTTGCATTTCGTACTGGTAGGCAAGGGTCCGGAAGAGAAGACGATCCGGTCGATGATCACCGATTCCGGATGGAGCGCCAATATCCATCTCCTCGGCTTCCGGAACGATGTGCCGCAGGTCATGAAGTCCCTGGACCTTTTCCTGATGACTTCCTCCACCGAAGGATTGGGTTCAACGGTGCTCGATGCTTTTGCTGCGGAAGTACCGGTGGTGGCTACGACCGCCGGCGGTATTCCTGAACTCGTATCGGATGAATCAACCGGTCTGCTTGCGCCGGTGAAAGACCATGAACGTCTTGCTGCTGCCGCCTTGCGACTGCTTTCGGATAAATCCCTGCGCGAGACCGTGGTGCGTAATGCAGCCGCGAAAGTGGAAGGCTTCGCCTTTCGTGAAATGGCCCGAAAGACACGTGCGGTCTACGAAGAGGTATTGTCTGAACGCGGAGCAGCTGTTTGACTGTTCGGTACTGACAGGAGTACGAAGAATAGCGCGAAAAAAGTGGCGCCCGGTTGTGTCTCAAGCGTGTCCTCCGAAAGCATGGATAACACGGCAATCGACCAGAAGGCGATGTAGAGCAGGTTGCGATGACGTATACCGTCCCGGATCATTCCTACGGTCAACAACAAGAGAAAGCCGACCAGTCCTGCGATTCCGAACGCGACGGTGATGGCAAGGAACTGGTTGTGTGAACGTTTACGGTTCTTATGCAGCAGCCGGCTGTCCGTCCGGTCGTAGGCCGAATCAAATGCATCAGGCATATCTCCTGTGCCTACGCCGAAGAACGGATGCTCACCGATGAGGTAGAGTGCAGTTTTCCAATACTCCAGTCGCTGAGTAATCGAATGACCGTTCGCATCGCCGCCGTTGCGGTAATCCACGATTTCCCAGACGATCTCCTTGATTCGTCTGTTGATCGCGGCAGCCTTAAGCATCGACACATTCGAAATGCCGTTTTCTACACCTGCGATTTCATCAGGTGAAAGTGTTTTCAATGCTTCCGCATCCTTCTTCAATCCTTTTGAGGCGAGAAAATGGATCAGTGTGCTTCGTATCGGCCGTCCAAGCCTGTCGAGCGAGTCGTAAGCGATACTGCTCCTTTTCTGCCAGTCGCGTGAGAGTTCCTGGTCACAGATCTCCACCCAGACCGGATAGCCGTTCTCATAGGCGGTCTGTGAGGTATCCGTATAGTAATAATGTCCTTCCGCGGAATAAGCGTGAACCGGTACCGTGTATGCTTTACGTTCTGTCATCTGGCGCCATGCGACGGAGAACGGCTTCCACACGGCCATGCAAGCCACAATAAGTGTGGCCGCCGTTGCCAGAAACAGGACCGGTCTGCGATTAAGCACGGACCAACCCAGAAAATAAGGTGTCGCCAACACACACAGGATCACCAGTCCTGTTGCAGAGGCGGTAATGATCAGGTAGGCCACGATCCAGAGTTGTACCAGATGAAGTGACCGTGCTGCAAGCCCGCCGCTGACGGCCATCCATTGGCAGATTGCAATGGAGAGGCAGCAAAAAAGGGAGAAGCGGATGTGCGAGATCTTGAAAATATGGATGTCACGGATGTCTGTTACCTGACCTGTCCAAAGGACGAATGTGTGAATGCAGCTGGCAACGACCACCGCCGTTACAAACGTTCCGAGCACCCACCGGAATTGCCGGCGCGAAACAGGGCCGCTTCCGGTGATGATCAACGGCAACAGCAACAAGGGCAGCTTTATGCGCAAGTCCTTCAATCCTTCCCCGACGTCCGAAGTCCAGGCCATTCCCAATACGTGCAACAACCAGAAGCCGGCCAGCAGGACGGCAGGCTTGTTGTTGAGAAAGCGGGTAAACTTGCCTTTTATACTACCCTCCAGCAAAAAGCTGCCTGCCAGGAAAAACTGGGAAATACTGGTCAGGAAAAGGGAAAGCGGAAGCCCGATTGCCAGCATCATCAGACCGATTACCAGCAGCGGTCGTTTGCCGGTCACGTTTTCAAGGCGCTGATGGAGTGCTTGCATCGGGTCAATTCGAACCGTTGAGGAAATGACGATAACGGGAGGCGTCTTTGAGGATACGGACCGCCTCCTGTACGTCCCTGTCGTGTTCAAGTGAAGCGGCGGTACGGCCGCTTTGGTAGAAATACCGCGTCATTATTTCTTCTTCCAATACCTGTATGATCTCCTCCCGATGTTTTTCCAGATCGGATTTCTTATCCGCATCTAACCGCTGTCGGAGCGCTTCATACTCCTTGTCGATGCGGTCCATATAACCCTCCGCTTCTGCATTTTTCTGCAGCTCTTCAAGCGACTGTTCCGTCTTAGTGGTGTAACCGTACTCCTTGTTCTTCAGGTAAGAGAGAAAATCCTTCCACGCGCTTTCCGTGAATTCGAAGTTTGCCGGATCAGGAACGGTATCATGCCGGGTCCGGTAGTAAGTCGCATAATCGAACACCAGATTCCTTGACAGTAAAGTGCCGGTGATAGGGCTGTACATTTCCCGCTCCGTAACCAGGTCAGGCAGGATGCCTCCGCCGTCCTTAACGATTCTGCCGGATCGGGTACGGAAGTCATGTTGCAGCGAATCAGGAACCTTGCCGACGCTTCCGTCGGGGTTACGCTGACTGTAATCCACGGCTTGTATGCAGCGTCCGCTGGGGATATAGTATTTGGCCGTGGTCACCTTCAGTTGCGCATAATGACCCAGCGGACGGGTCGTCTGCACCAATCCTTTTCCGTAGGTGCGTTGGCCGATAATGACACCGCGGTCGAGGTCCTGCAGGCAGCCGGCAACGATTTCTGATGCGGAGGCCGAACTGCTGTTCACTAAGACCACTACCGGTATTTTCGTACTGAACGCCGGACCGCCGGCCGTGTAACTTCTCGTCGATTCGGGCAATCGTCCGCGGGTAGATACCACTTCTACGCCCTTCTCTACGAACAGGCTGGTCACATCGATGGCTTCCTGCAGCAGTCCGCCGGGATTCCCGCGCAGGTCAAGCACCAGTCCTTTCAGGTCCTGTTCGCGTTCGAGCTTTCGCAGCGCGGACTCCAGTTCCTTGCTGCATTTTTCAGTGAAGTTGACCAGCTTGACGTAGCCTATTCCATTCGAAAGTTCCGCTTGATACGGCACGCTTTTAACCTTGATCTCTTCCCGCTCGAGCGTATAATGTGTCATGGTATCCACCCCTTCCCTCCACACGGTAATTCGGACCTTTGTTCCGGGGGAACCCTTCAACAGGCGACTTACTTGTTCGGTCTTTTTTCCTCGCATGGATTGTCCGTCTACCTCCACCAGTTCGTCTCCGGCACGGAGACCTGCGCGTCCGGCAGGAAATCCTTCATAGGGTTCACTGATCACGATGCGGTCTCCTCGAACTTTTATCACCGCTCCGATTCCTCCGTACTGCCCGGTGGTCATGGCCCGGTAACTTTCCTTGTCTGTTTCCGGAATGTAGGTGGTATAGGGGTCCAGCGATGCCAGCATGGCCTCCACGCCGGTCTGCAGGAGCTTGCCGGGGTCCGTGCTGTCCACATACGATGCGTTGACCTCGCGGAACAAAGCGTCGAAAATCTCCAGCTGTTGCTTGAGCCGTGCCGCGTAATCCGTAAAACCGAACAGGAAAAGGATGGCGACAGCGGTCCCGAAAAGGGCGAGCTTAGGGCGTTTGAAATTGAAATTCGGTTGCATGAAGACCGGTGAAAAGTAGCTTACGGAACCGGATCATAACCATGACCGCCCCACGGATGACAGCGCATGAGCCGACGGATGGTCAGATAGCCGCCTTTGAAAGGGCCATGCTTTCGGATCGCCTCGATCCCATAGCGGGAGCAGGATGGATTGAATCTGCAGGAAGGTCGCAACAACGGCGAGATGGCTATTTGGTAGAAGCGGATCAGTCCGATCAGCACTTTACCCAACAGTCGGTTGAAGAAGCGAAGCAATGTGGTGTAGGTTAGTACGGATTCCTGTTGAAACGTCGCCGGCTACGGGGAGTTTACGCCCGATGTATACGAAGAGTAGTGCGAATTGTTTGCCTCTTCCCTCCAACAACGCATAGAGCTCGTTTTTATTCTGCCGGTACGACTCACGCATGAGCCGCTTTATACGGTTGCGGTCGACCGCTCTCCGGAAGTTGCGTTTTGGGACACTGAAGGCCACCTGTACCGGATAACGAGTCGGCAGTGTCATCTCTTTCCAGACCATGCGTACCGGGAATACGATATGACCATCTCCGTGCTCCAGAAGGGATTCGAACGCTAATCTGCTCACCAGCCGTTCCGGCTTGCGAAAGGTCTGCCTGCCGGAAAGGATGGTGCTCATCGTTCAGACAAGATTTACTTGTTGGCTTTCTTGATGTATTGCTCCAATGCCATGGTCATGGAAGGAGCCGCAGGAACCGGAGCCTGGATGTCAAGTCGAAGTCCGGCATCAAGTACAGCTTGTGCGGTCGCGGGACCGAAGGCTGCGATGCGCGTATTGTTCTGCTTGAACTTGGGGAAGTTTTTCAGCAGCGAAGTGATGCCGGAAGGACTGAAGAAAACCAGGCAGTCGTAATTGACCTTCTCAAGATCCGAGAGGTCGCTTGCGACGGTCTTGTAGATGACGGCCTTGGTGTAATCGAGGTGGTTGGCATCCAGCGTCTCGAAGATCTCCTGCTTGTGGATGTCGGTACAGGGTACCAGGAATTTCTCTTTCTTATGCTTCTTCAATACGTCCATCAGGTCGCTGATGGTCTGTTTCCCGAAGAATATCTTCCGCTTACGGAAAACAACGAACTTCTGAAGGTAGTAGGCGGTCGACTCGGAAACGCAGAAGTATTTCATCGTTTCCGGGACCTGGATGCGCAGTTCGGTGCACATCCGGAAAAAATGGTCGGCAGCGTTACGGGAAGTCAGGATGACGGCCGTATGCTCAGCGATGTTGACTTTATCCTTGCGGAAGTCTTTTGCAGAAACCGGTTCCACCTGGATGAACGGTCTGAAATCGATTTTCAGACTGTATTTTTTAGCCAGATCGAAATACGGAGATTTATCCGTTTCAGGTTTCGGCTGAGTGACCAGAATGGTTTTTACCTTCAGATTCATACTTCCAGACACGTACGTTTCGAAAGGCGGATCCTTTAGTAGGATCAGGTTCTGCCGATAATCCGGAACAAAACCAGCATAGGCGCCAATTCGAGGGTGCAAAGATACAAAAATAAATAGAGCAGGGAGGCGCCCGGAACGTTGAGCCCGATTTGTACACCCCGGAACAGCCGGAAAACGTAAAAGATCCCGATGATGAAGAAACTCATCCGGAACATCCAGTCTGCACTGCCGCCGGATTGAAAAGCGATAAGTACGATGATGGGGAACAGCAAAAGGCCCTGGATATTGTTCACTATGAAAATCGTGAACAGGTAGGTGGTCAGCTCCCGTTCGAGACCGAAAAGCCAACCGCCGAATCGTAGCACCAGAAACTTCAACGCATAGACGCCGGAAACGAGCACGATGAATTTCAAGAAGCGCGGGAACCCGCTTCCGATCCAGGGAAGTTCCCAGTGCAGCTGCTCGCTGAGAAGATACAGGAAGAGCGCAGCTGTAAGATAGAACATGATGGACATATAGACAGTAGCCCGTTGCACCAGGATGTTTTCATCCCGTACGATCTGGTTGGCCAGGCCTACGTTGAACAGAGAGGCAGCCATCTGTTTGAAGTAGCGCGAATAGAAAATACGCAGTCCGGCGTAGACCGAAAACATCAGGACCAGGACCGGGAACATCCAGTCCGGCGTGTTCGGTTCACGAGGCACAGCTCCCGCATGTACCGGCTGCAGGGAGTGGACACCGTAGAGCTCGATCGTCTTTTGAAGGGGGAGATGATTGAGCTGCTGTGCGGCTGCGGGTACCGTGTCTCGGTAGGGGAGCACATAGGCCGGATAGGAAACAAAGGACAGTGTATCGTTGAACAGGAGGACGCTGTCGCCTCCGGGGGGCAACAACTTCGCCGAGTGCATAGGTTTTTTGGAAACCGGCGTAGCCGGTCCAAGATTCATCGAAGTATCAGCGGTCGGTCCGCTTTCCTGTGGGGAAGTCATTCGCCTGACAAAAGTACGTCAATACCCTCAATTCGGGCGGGTCAACGGGTCTGTGCTACAACAACGAATGACAGGCTGTCCGAGACGCCGACTGGACCGTAACGGATTCTCCAACCCGTCACGTCGCTGATGTTGCCCAGCGGCAGCAACTGGTCGCGGTTCAGGGTTCCTTCCTTTTGCAATAACAAATTGAACCTGTCGTCTGCCTGCCGGTA
This sequence comes from Bacteroidota bacterium, assembly GCA_046052625.1. Lineage (GTDB taxonomy): Bacteria > Bacteroidota > Bacteroidia > AKYH767-A > 2013-40CM-41-45 > Pollutiaquabacter. The sequence continues at coordinate 6,389 of JBJOMA010000109.1, read as the reverse complement.
TTCGATACGGTAAACCATGCCTTTCTCCGTTTCTGCCAGATTAACCGGGTCCAGTAGCGCTTCACCGGTAAAGGAGTTCCAATAGATGCGGCAGCGGTCTTCCGGCTGACCGTTCGCCGGTTCAAGGGTATAGACATCGTATTCGGTATCCCGCATCACATCCAGGTCCGGATGGATACGGTTCAGCTCATCCTGGATCTGCAACAGCTGCTGGGAGGTGCCGTATTGCTGGGCCAGCAAGGCGCTGTATTTGTCGCTCGTTTCCTCCCACCGGCTGAAAAAGAACCAAGACGCGCCCGTACTGAAAACAAGCGCCAGCAGGCAGGCCATCAGGATACTCCTGTGCTGCTCCATATTCATCCCTTTGACGCGCTTCACATTAAGGTGGCTATGGAACGCAAAATAGTCAAAATAAGGCCTGAAGGCACGGTTCTTTCGCTATCCGGCCCTGTCGCCCGTGCACCTTGCCCGTCCGTTTTCCGTCCTTCCGGACGGGCTGCGGCCGGTGACCGGCGCGTCCGGAAAGGTTTTGCACGCTCTTGCGAAACTTCCTGTTCATCGCGTTGTTGAATCTAGGCCCGGAGCTGTTTGAATTGACTAAATTCGCACCGAATTCCACCCATATACCCGCATCATGGCACAAGACCGCTTCCAGTACCACGACTATTATCTCGTTGATGAACTGCTTACCGAAGAACACCTGTTGGTACGTAACAGCGTACGCGATTGGGTGAAGCGTGAGGTGTCTCCGATCGTTGAGGACTATTGCCAGCGTGCTGAATTTCCCAAGCAATGGATCAAGGGACTTGCTGAAATCGGGGCCTTCGGTCCTTATATACCCGCGGAATACGGCGGTGGTGGCATGGACCAGATCGCCTACGGGCTCATCATGATGGAACTGGAACGGGGCGATTCCGGCCTGCGTTCTACCGCTTCCGTGCAAAGCTCGCTGGTCATGTACCCGATCTACACTTATGGTAGCGAGGAACAGCGCCGCAAGTATCTTCCCAAGCTCGCTTCCGGAGAAATGATGGGTTGCTTCGGACTTACCGAACCCGATCACGGTTCCAACCCGGGCGGTATGCTGACCAATTACAAGGACATGGGCGATCATTACCTGCTCAACGGTTCAAAGATGTGGATCAGCAACGCACCGTTTGCTGACATCGCCGTCGTGTGGGCGAAAGATGAGCAGGGGGTCATCCGCGGCCTGATCGTGGAACGCGGTATGAAAGGATTTTCTACGCCTGAAACGCACGGTAAATGGTCGCTGCGCGCCAGTGCCACCGGAGAGCTGGTGTTCGACAACGTCAAGGTTCCGAAAGAGAATTTGCTTCCCAATGTCAAAGGGTTGAAAGGTCCTCTGGGCTGTCTCAATTCGGCCCGCTACGGTATCTCCTGGGGAGCTATCGGAGCTGCGCTCGACTGTTACGATTCAGCATTGCGTTACTCCAAAGAGCGCGTGCAGTTCGGTCGACCCATCGGCGGCTTCCAGTTGCAGCAGAAGAAACTTGCGGAGATGATCACCGAAATCACCAAGGCACAGTTGATGAACTGGCGATTGGGCGTCCTTAAAAACGAGAACCGCGCCACCCCCGCACAGATCTCCATGGCGAAACGGAACAACGTGAACATGGCTCTTCAGATCGCCCGCGAAGCCCGGCAGATCCACGGAGGAATGGGTATCACCGGCGAGTACCCCATTATGCGACACATGATGAATCTCGAGTCCGTCATCACCTATGAGGGTACGCACGATATCCATCTGCTGATAACCGGTTACGACATCACCGGTATCAATGCTTTCGAATAATCGGCCTTTTCCGCCCGAAATCCTTTTATCCCTCAGAAAAGCGTAGAGGAACGACCCCCTTTTTTCCTATCTTGCAGTACTTTTCAAAATGACATGTTGGCTTTGGAAATCAGGGATAAGCGTTGGACGTTGAAACAGCAAGCGGAACCGATACCCGCTCAGCAGTTAGGTAAGGAATTGAATATCAGTCCGGTATTAGCTAACCTGTTGATTCAACGAGGTGTGACCAATTTTGAGGAAGCCCGCCTTTTTTTCCGCCCTTCTCTTGACGAGTTGTACGACCCGTTCCGGATGAAGGACATGGACAAAGCCGTGAAGCGCCTGCAGAAGGCGATTACGGACGGAGAAAAGATCCTTGTGTACGGGGATTACGATGTTGACGGAACCACCAGCGTGGCACTGATCTATTCGTTCCTTCACGACTTCTATCCCAATATCGATTATTACCTCCCTGACCGTTATAAGGAAGGCTACGGAATTTCCAATCAGGGTATCGACTTCGCAAAGGAAAACGGTTTTACGCTCATCATCGCGCTGGATTGCGGCATCAAATCCATCGACAAAGTGGAGAATGCCCGCGCCAAGGGAATTGACTTCATCATCTGTGATCATCACCGTCCCGGCGACACATTGCCGGCTGCGGTAGCCGTCCTCGATCCGAAACGTAACGATGACGAGTATCCCTTCAAGGAACTGTCCGGATGCGGCATCGGCTTCAAACTCATTCAAGCCTACGCCTCCTTTACCGGAATGCCGGCTGAAAAAGTCTATCGTCACATCGATCTCGTTGCGATCAGTACCGCTGCCGATATTGTTCCCATCGTCGACGAGAACCGCATACTGGTCCATTACGGACTGAAGCAACTGAACATAAAGCCGCGTCACGGTATCGAGGCCATCCTGCAGCTCAACAACCAGCAGAAAGGGGAGTATCCCGGTCCCGACGGCAAGTTGGAGAAACGCTATAACCTCACCGTCAGCGATCTCGTGTTCACTATCGGTCCGCGTATAAATGCGGCCGGTCGTATCCACGATGCACGGCACGCCGTAGATCTTTTGATTTCGGCTAATTCAGCCGAAGCCCTTGCCAACAGCGCACGAATCAACGAGCACAATTCCGAACGTAAGAGTCTCGACGGAAAGATCACACTGGAAGCACTCAATATCATCCAGGAGGACCCGCTCTTCGCCCGTAAAAAGACCACCGTGTTATTCCATCCCGAATGGCATAAAGGAGTCATCGGGATCGTAGCATCACGGTTAATGGAACGCTACTACCGTCCGACCATCATCTTCACCGAGTCGAACGGTATGGCCACCGGAAGCGCCCGTTCCGTCAAGGATTTCGACATCTACAACGCGATCGAGTCCTGCTCCGATCTGCTGGAGCAATTCGGCGGACATATGTATGCGGCCGGATTGACACTTCGCATCGAAAACCTGGCATCATTCACCGAACGCTTCGAGGAAATCGTTTCCTCCACCATCGAGGAACGGATGCTGGTTCAGGAAATCGAAATCGATGCGGTATTGAAATTGTCGGATATCACACCTTCCTTTTATTCCGTGCTCAAGCAATTCGCTCCTTTCGGGCCCGGTAATATGAGCCCTGTCTTCCGCACCGACAATGTGCGCGATACCGGTCTCTCCAGAGTCGTCGGTAACAATCACCTCAAGCTGAATGTGGCGGAGGATGAGAACACGCGCTTCGGAACGGAGGGCATCGCTTTTCAGCAAGGGCAATACCATCCCTTTATCAGCAGGCGTATTCCGTTCGATATCTGCTACACGGTGGAAGAGAACACCTTCAACGGCAGGACCAACCTCCAGTTGAACATCAAGGACATCAAGGTCAAGTAATCCCGCTTACTCTTGGCTATGTGCCAGACGTTCCAGGATCGCTGTCACCAACGATAGGACGATGCTGAACAGGAATGCTGTCCAGAAGCTTTCTACATGGAATCCCGGGACGATCCGGTCCGCCATCAGGATGATGAAGGCGTTGATGAAGAGCAAGAAGATTCCAAAGGAGAAGAGCGTGATAGGAATTGTCAGGATCACCAGGATCGGCTTTACGACGGCGTTCAATAATGACAGGACTACGGCTACAAGGATGGCTGTGAGACCGTTTTTCACCTCCACGCCGGGCAGAAGGAACGAAGCGACCAGTACCGCCAGGGAGGTGACGACCAAACGTATCAGGAACTGCATGGTGCAAGGTACGTTTTTCGGGCCGGCGGAACAGGTGTGACTTATCCCCTGATTTCATGGAAATTGCTTAATTTGGGCCTCCCAAATCAAAGCCCTATGAGCAATCAGCATTCCGGCGGTTTAGCGTTCTACAACAACGTCCTGAGCATTTTCGACAGGGCGGCGTCCTTCACCGACATCGAGCCGGGTATCCTTCATCAGATCAAGATCTGCAACAGCACGTATAAATTCTATTTTCCTGTCGAAGTCGACGGAAAAGTCCAGGTCGTGGAAGGTATCCGCGTCCAGCACAGTCATCATAAATCCCCCACAAAGGGCGGTATCCGCTACAGTGAAATGGTGGACGAGGACGAGGTGAAAGCCTTGGCCACCCTCATGACCTTCAAGTGCGCGGTCGTCGACGTCCCGTTCGGCGGCGCCAAAGGCGGAATCAAAGTGAACCCTTCGCAACTTTCGGTCCGTCAGTTGGAGCGTGTCACCCGCCGATATACGGCTGAGCTTATCAAGAAAGACATGATCGGCGCGGCTATCGACGTTCCCGCACCCGACTACGGTAGCGGTCCGCGTGAAATGGCTTGGATCGCCGATACATATGCCACGTTCCGTTCCAATGACCTCAATGCACTCGGATGTGTCACCGGCAAACCGCTTGGTCAGGGCGGCATCCAGGGTCGTACGGAGGCCACCGGCCGCGGTGTCTATTACGGTATCCGCGAAGCCATGCGTAATACGGAGGACATGAAGAAGGCCGGCCTTACTCCCGGACTGGAAGGTAAACGCGTAATCGTTCAGGGTCTCGGCAATGTCGGATTCTATTCCGCCAAATTCTGTGCCGAGGGCGGTGCCATCATTGTCGGTATCGCTGAGCGGGAAGGCGGCATTTACAGTGACAAAGGGCTGGATGTCGACGCCGTGTTCAACCACCGTAAGGCGACGGGCAGCATCCTTGATTTCCCGGGCGCAAAGAACGTGAAGAATACCATGGAGACGTTGGAGATGGAGTGCGATGTACTCATCCCTGCAGCTCTTGAGAACCAGATCACCGGCGACAACGCTCCGCGCATCAAAGCGAAGGTCATCGGCGAAGGCGCTAACGGCCCCATCACCAAGGAAGCGGAGGAGATCCTGCTGCAGCGCGGCATCATGGTGATCCCCGACCTGTTCCTTAACGCCGGCGGTGTTACCGTGTCTTACTTCGAATGGCTGAAGAACCTTTCCCACGTCCGTTTCGGACGCATGGAAAAGCGTTTCCAGGAGACTTCCAACCTAAAGCTGCTCTCGACCATCGAGTCCATTACCGGCAAGTCGCTGTCCGACGCCGAGCGGAAAGTGCTTTCGAATGGTGCCAATGAAATCGACCTGGTCCGTTCAGGATTGGAAGAGACCATGATCTTCGCTTACAATGAGATTCGCGAAATCCTGAACCAGCATCCGAAGATCGGTGACCTGCGTACTGCGGCCTTTGTCAGCGGAATCCGTAAGCTGGGCGTATCCTATTCTTCCCTTGGCATCTTCCCGTAAGCGGAAGAGCGAAGCCTGAAAAAGAAAAGTGCAACTCGGACGAGTTGCACTTTTTTTATGCGATAAGAAATGGAGGCGGATCAGATGATCAGCATCGCGTCTCCATAACTGTAGAAACGGTATTTCTCTTTCACGGCCACCTTGTATGCATGCATCACGTGCTCGTATCCGCCGAAAGCGGCCACCATCATCATCAGGGTGGATTCAGGCATGTGGAAATTCGTGATCATGCAATTGGCGATCGAGAAATCGTATGGAGGGAAGATGAACTTGTTCGTCCATCCGTCAAATGGCTTCAGCTCTCCTTGCGTGGAGACACTCGTCTCGATACCTCTCATGACGGTGGTGCCGATCGCACAGATCCGCTTCTTCCGGGTCTTTGCTTTGTTTACGGTATCGCAACAGTCCTGAGGAACGATCACTTGCTCGGAATCCATCTTGTGTTTGGTCAGGTCTTCCACCTCTACCGGACGGAAAGTCCCGAGACCGACGTGGAGCGTCATCTCAGCGAAGTGCACCCCTTTCAACTCAAGGCGCTTCACCAGCGGCAGACTGAAGTGCAGACCTGCGGTAGGAGCTGCTACGGCACCTTCGTGGCGTGCAAATACGGTCTGGTATCGGTGCTCATCCTCCGGCTCTGCTTTGCGCTTGATGTATTTCGGAAGCGGCGTATGGCCGAGCGACATCACCGTCTTCTTGAACTCTTCATACGGGCCATCGAAAAGGAAACGCAGTGTGCGACCTCTGGACGTGGTATTGTCGATCACTTCGGCAACTAACAGATCGTCATCGCCGAAGTATAATTTATTTCCGATACGGATCTTTCGGGCGGGATCCACCAGCA